>DATJLY010000196.1:0-8286 GCA_035509095.1 Allostellaceae bacterium
CGCCGGCTTCGCCGCCGGCTTCTTTGGCACCTTCAACCGCAACAAGGAAAGCGTCGCGATCGACCTCAAGCGGCCTGCCGGTCGCGCGCTGGCGCACCGCCTCGCGGCGCGGGCCGATGTGGTGCTGGAAAACTACGCACCCGGGACGATGGAGCGTCTGGGCTGCGGCTGGGACGCGCTTCGCGCGATCAACCCGCGGCTGGTCTTCTGCGCGCTCAAAGGGTTCCTGTCTGGCCCTTATGAGAACCGGCCCGCGCTTGACGAAATCGTGCAGTTCATGAGCGGGCTCGCCTATATGACCGGGCCGCCGGGTCGGCCGCTCCGCGCCGGCACCTCGATCGTCGACATCATGGGCGGCACCTTTGCCGTCATCGCCATCCTGGCGGCGCTGCGCGAACGCGACCGGACCGGCGCGGGTCAGCTTGTTCAGAGCGCGCTCTTCGAAAGCGCCGTCTTCCTGATGGGCCAGCACATGGCGGGCGAGACCATCACCGGCGAAGCGACGCCGCCGATGCCGGCGCGTCGCGGCGCCTGGGGCATCTATCAGACCTTCGCGGCCGCGGACGGCGAGCAGGTCTTCCTCGGCGTGACGAGCAACAATCACTGGCACCGTTTCTGTGCCGCATTCGAGCGGCCGGACCTCGCCGCCGATCCACGCCTTGCCAGCAACGAGCTGCGCGTCGCCGCGCGCCAATGGCTCATCCCGATCGTCGCGGCCGATCTCGCACGCCTGACCCGGGCCGAGATCATGCGGCGCTGCGCGGCGGCAGACATCCCTTACGCACCTGTCGCAACGGTGGCGGACCTCTTCTCCGATCCGCATTTGAACGCGGCCGGTGCGCTCCTCGAGGTCGCGTTCCCGCAAGGGATGCGCGGCAAGCTTCCGGCGCTCCCGATCGAGATGGACGGCCGGAAAAGCAGCCTCACCTCCGACCCGCCGAAACTTGGTGCCGACACGCGTGGGGTGCTGCGCGAGGTCGGGCTCGGCGACGCGGACATCGAGGCCTTGGCCCGCGACGGGGTGATTGTCCTCTGAGGCGCTTCGTCACCCATCAAATGTTCGTCATGCGCGGGCTCGTCCCGCGCATCCACGGGGTTCGATTGCGTCGTGCCAACCGCGTGGATGGCCGGAACAAAGTCCGGCCATGACGTTTGAGGAGAGTAGCGGTCAAGCCATGGGGCGGTTTGAATTCTGCGCATCCAGCAGGCGCTGGACCTTGCCGATCAGCGCATTCGTCGTGAACGGCTTGCCGATGAACTCGACGCCGGGGTCGAGCCGTCCTTGATGGATGATCGCGTTGCGCGTGTAGCCGGTCGTGAAAAGCACCAGAAGATCGGGCCGCCGCTTGCGCGCTTCGTCGGCAAGCTGCCGCCCGTTCATCCCGCCCGGCAATCCGACGTCGGTGAAAAGGAGATCGACCGGCGGCTCCATGTCGAGCAGATGCAGCGCCGACGCGCCATTGGGCGCGGTCAGCACGCGGTATCCCTGCTCGCGCAGCATGCCGGCGACCGAGGCCGCCAAAAGATCATTGTCCTCGACGACCAGGATCGTCTCCGATCGCGATAAGGCGGCCGGCACGTCGCCGCCGCTTTCGTCCAGCGCATCCGCGACATGGTCACCGGTTCGCGGCAAATAGAGCTTCACCGTCGTCCCCTGCCCCAGCTCGCTATAGATTTTGACGTGTCCCGCGGATTGCTTGACGAAGCCATAGACCTGCGACAGGCCAAGCCCCGTGCCCTGCCCCGGCTCCTTGGTCGTGAAAAAGGGCTCGAACGCCTTGTCGATCGTCGCATCGGACATGCCGATGCCGGTATCGGTGACGGCGATCATCACATATTGGCCCGGCGACACTTCCGCGTGGGAGCGGGCATAGGCCTCGTCGAGATAGGTGTTCGCGGTCTCGATGGTGAGCTTGCCGCCTTCCGGCATGGCGTCACGTGCGTTGACGGCCAGGTTCAAAAGCGCGTTTTCGAGCTGATTGACGTCGGCGGTGATGGTCCACAGGCCCGCCGCGAGCACGGTCTGGATGGCGATGTTTTCCCCGAGCGTCCGGTTGATGACGCCGGACATGCCGCCAACGAGCCGGTTCGCGTCGATGGGCTTGGGATCAAGCGGCTGCTGGCGGGAAAACGCCAGAAGCCGCTGGACCAACGCGGCACTTCGTTCGGCGGCTTGCATCCCGGACCGGATCGGGTCGAGAAGCCTCGGATTCTCGGTTCTGAGCCGCCGCTTCAGCAGATCGAGGCTGCCGACGATGACGCCAAGCATATTGTTGAAGTCGTGCGCGATGCCGCCGGTAAGCTGGCCCAGCACATCCATCTTCTGAGCCTGGCGCAAGATGCCTTCCGTGCGCTCGCGTTCAGCCATTTCCAGTTGCAGCGCCCGCTCCGATCGGGCGAGCCGGCGGAAATCGCCCGACACGACGAACACGCCGACCACGATGATGAGAAGCGAGATCGCCGCACCGATCAGGTTGACGAAGGTGGCGGTCGCGACGACTTCGTTGGTGCCGGCCTCGCGGTCTTTCAGACGCGTTTCTTCGGCGGCTTCGGCTTCGTCAATGATCTGATCGAGGGCGCGCATCGCGTCGGCGCCAATGTCGGTCATGACGATGGCGCGCGCCGCGTCGAAACCTTGGCTCCGCCGTGCGTCGATGGAGCGGCTCAATTCCCGCAGCTTGATGTTGATCTGCTGTTCCAGGACCGCCCAGCGGCGCTGCTGCTCGGGATCGGCGGCCGTCAGCTCTTTCAATTTCGGGAACAGCGTCGCGATCGCCGCGACCCCGGCATCATAGGGCGCGAGATAGCTCTCCTCTCCCGTGATCAGATAGCCGCGCTGTCCCCGCTCGGCGTCCTGGGTCGCCCGCTCGAGCGAGCGGATGGTCGAGATCACGTCCAGCGTATGCGCGACCAGATCCTGGCTTTGCGTGAGCTGCGGCGTTACCCGGAGCACCTGAAAAAGCTCGAGCCCGACCAGCACCAGGGACGGCACGAGAATCAGCGCCAAGCCTTGCCGAAGGCCCGGGAACCAGCGGAACCGTGACGCGACGCGACCTGCCAGGATGCACCTCCCCACAGCGAAGGCGCATTGTCGTCCAGGCGCCACCGTCCGGATGGGTCGATGTTAGCGTCGCCAAGGCCCTTGAGACAACGTCGCACATTGGCGCGCAGGGACGGAGCGCGGGCGTTTCTGCAAAAGGTTGAGCCGCCGCGGGATCATGTGCGCGCGGCGCGCATCGCCTTGGCGATGATGTCGTAATCGGCCTTTTCGATCGCGAACAGGCCGCGGCGGAGCACCATGCCCCAGTTCGGCCGATCCCGCGTGAAGGACAGCAAAGGCAGGAGCGGCCGGATCGGCGCGTCGGTGGCGGCAAAGAACGTGACGGCGCGGCGGTAGGGCACGAACCCGCCGCCCATATCGAAGGGCCGCGGCTCGCCTTCCGCGATCTCGCCGATCGCGGTAAAGGCCTGAAGCGGCTCACCCTCGCCCATCTGTTCGCGCGGCGAGTAGTAGATGATCCGGTCGCCGGGCTTGAGCTGCCGCAACGGCGATGCCTTGCCGTGCGAGAGCTGGCAAAACCCGCCCTCGACGCCCCGTCTTACGTGGTCGCGACTTGCCACCCCGATCCAATGACTGGTCATGCCGGGCGCCTCCACCGGCAGGGTATTGCAAGATTTGCTTTGACGGAACCGCGCGGCTTTGGCAGTGGTTGTGGCAGGGAACGGGTGGAGGCTTTAATGTTTGTCGCGCTCGGCATCATCGGCGTGCTGTGGGTCGTGGGTGCCGTCATCGTGCCCGATAAGAACGGGCCGCCAGGCACGCTCATCTTTTCCACCCATAAACCGCCCGCGACGGCGGCGCAGTCGACGGCCCCGCCGCCCGCGCATTAACGTTTTTCATGCCGAACGGTGCTAGGGTGGCCGCGTTGCCGCACGGGAGAGGACCATGAAGGTCGTCATCGAATATTGCGGAATGTGAGGCTACGAGCCGCGTGCTCTCCGTGCGAGAGCCAGGTTTGAGCAATTGTCGGGCGCCGAGGTCACGCTCAAGAAATCGAGCGGCGGCGTGTTCGAGGTGACCATCGACGGCCGGCTGGCCTTTTCAAAGAAAAGCCTCGGCCGCTTCCCAACCGACGCCGAGATCGACGCGCTGGCGAAGCCCTAGTACCAGCCATCGCAATTCCCTGATTCGTCCTGCCCGGACTTGATCCGGGCATCCACGTGTGATGATTCTTGCAAAGAGGGCGTGGATGGCCGGGTCAAGCCCGGCCTTGACGGAAGGACAGCGCATCATCGAATTGTGATTCCCCGGCTCTAGCTCCGCACCCAGCCGCCATCGACATAGAGCGTCTGTCCCGTGACGAAGGCGGCATCATCGCTCGTCAGGAAGGACAAGGCGCCGACCAGATCCTCGGGCCGCTCGGTCCGCTTGATCGCTTGATTGTTGGCGACCATGGCGAAGCGGGCATCATCGCGCGGGTTGGTCTGAAGCGTGCCCTGCGTGCGCGTGAGGCTCGGCGCGATCGCGTTGACCGTGATTCCGTGGGGCGCGAGCTCGCTGGCAAGCGCGCGGGTGAAGCCCACCACGCCGCCTTTGCTGGCGACGTAATGGACGACGCCCACGACCGGCGTCGCGAACGTGTTGGAGGCGAGATTGACGATGCGGCCCCATTGGCGCCGCTTCATGCCGGGCGCGAACGCCTTCGCGGTCAGGAACATCGAGTCGAGATTGACCGAGAACATGCGCCGCCACTCCTCGAGCGTCATGTCGTCGAACGCGCACAACGGATAGATGCCCGCATTGTTGACGAGGATGTCGCAGCCGCCGAAACGGCTCTCCACCGCGGCGGCGAGCGCCGTGACCGATTGCGGCTGCGACACGTCGGTAAGGACGGAGAGCGCTTCGCCGCCCGCGGCGCGCACCAGCGCCTCGGTCTCGGAGCCCGTCGTCAGGTCGGCGACGACGATGCGGCATCCATCCTCGGCGAGCCGGCGGGCAAAAGCCTGGCCGAGCCCCGCGGCCGCGCCGGTGACGACCGCGACCTTGCCCTGGTGCCCTTTGCCCATCTCGGCCTCCGGCTATCGCTTCGCCGCGGCGTGCTCGCGGTACCAGCGCTCGGCGCCCGGATGGAGCGGCACGTCGAGCGGCGTTTCCTCGGTGTCCTGTCCCAGCTGCGCGATGCCGTGATAGGCGCCCTCCTCCCACGGCATCTCGTCGGCGCGCGCCGCGATCGCCCCGCACACGTCATAGGCCATCTGATCGGGGAGGTTGGCGCGCGTATAGATGGGCCAGCCGCCGAAATCGATCACGTTGTAGTCGCGCCCGAGGCGCGGCCAGCGGCTTGCCGGCAGAGGCACCTTGCGCCAGCCGAGCTTCGCAAGCGCGGCGAACTCGGCATCGCTCAGCTCGATCGGCATCATGCCGGCCTCGAGCGCCACCGGCAGCCAGGTCTTGATCCCTTCGTCGAAGACCGCATCGAGCTCGCCCGCGCGCAGCGGCTCCATGCGGCGCTTCTGGTCCATCGGCGAGCCGCACACCACGAGCTTGCCGCCCCAGCCCTGAAAATCCTTCAGGCTGAAGCCGTGGAGCGCGAAGGTCTGCGCGATGAGCGCCAAGGTCGAGTGCGTCGGATCCTCGCGCACCGACACTTTCAGCGGATATTTCTTGTCCTTGATGTCCCCGATCGAGCGGATGCCGGCGCGCCCATGCACCATGAAAAGGGCACGGTCCCAGCTTGGGTAGCTTGCGACGACCCGCACCGGCAGCGGCTTCGAGAACACGCCGACGCCGCGATAGGCCTGGGTCAGAAGCGCCGACGGATTGACGAATGCCATCTCGACGCCGCCCGCGCACACTTCCTCGGCGATGATGGCGGAGCCGGTGGTGAGCCGGAGCCACGGCGTGAAATGATCCGCGCCGCCGCTCCCCACCGTGATCTGCATGTCGCGGTTGCCGCCATAAGGCGTCGCCGGATTGCCGGCGATATGAAGGCCGATCTCCCACAGCATCTTGGAACGGACGAAATTCGCGCCCCGCGGCAACGGTTCCATGTGCGTCCTCTCCCTGTCGATTTCGCGCGGCACCCATTCTGTGCCAAGGCGCAGGCCAAGGCCAGCCCCGAGCCCCGCGAGACATTGCCGCGCGCGCCCGACGCGGGTAACCTCCGGCGGCAATCGCTCGCGGAGGATCACCCATGGCACCCGACACCAAATTCGCGCCGTCGATGAGTGTGGTCGACAAGATCGTGGCGATCCGCGATCGCTGGCACACCAAATATCACCCGTTCTTCAAGGTATTCGCCGACGGCAAGCTGCCGCTGCGCGCGCTGGGCCGCTATCAGGCGCTGCACTACCACTACGTCTCGAAGGCACTGCCGAGCTTCGGCGTGTTCTACGCGCGCGCCTACGAGTTCGAGGACGTGCGCAAGGCGGTCGCCGAGAACATTTCCGAGGAAGAGGGCCTTAAGGCCATCCCGCAGGAAGGGCACGAGCCGCACGACCACAACGAGATGATCTTCCGCTTCTGCCGCGCGACCGGCATGAGCGATGCGGATGTGCGCAACACGCCGATGACTCCGTCCTGGTGGGCGCGCTCGCTGTTCTACCACTACACGACGACGCACGAGCCGATCGGCGTCGTGCTGGCGATGCAGACGACCCAGGAAGGGCAGATGCCCGGCCTCATCAGCGAGGTGCTGATGCCGGCGTTCGAGAAGCATTACGGCTTCAAGCGCACCGACCGCGCGATCGAGTTCTTCACCGAGCACGACGCCGCCGATGTCGAGCACAGCCGCCGCCAGATCGAGCTGTGCGCGCGCCATCTCGGCACGCCCGAGCTCGAGGCGCGCGCGCTCGAGGTGGCGCAGACCGCCTGCCAACTGCGCTGGGCCTCCATCTCCGACCTCTATCGCGAGGAGGTGCTGGGCCAGAAGGACGTGCTGCCGCCGGGCGTCGCCTGACCAGGCGCGTTCCCGTCATTTCCGCGCCGTAGGCACTGCCCGCGGGACGCGCGCCGATGTGGGCAGCCGAAGCGCTGAAGGAATGGCACGACTTCTTTGTGCTGGTCGGAACCGCCGGGGCGACGTTGCTCGCTCTGCTGTTCGTTGCCGTTTCGCTGGGAGCCGGTTATCTGACCGAGACGCACCAGTCGGGGACGCGCACCTTCATGAGCCCCGTCGTCATCCATTTCACCAGCGTGTTCTTCTTGTCCGCCGTCGGCTTGTTTCCATCGCTTCGGGCTGACTTCTTCGCGGCACTCATTGGCGCGACCGCGGTGATCGGCGCAGCCGTCTCGACCTACATCACGGTCCAGGTCGTGCGCACCGACCTGACGAACTATATCGAGGATTATTTCGCCTACGGCGTGTTGCCCTGCCTCGGATACCTCGCGCTGCTCGGGGCCGCCGTGTCGATCTATCTGGGAATGGACTTCGGGCTCGACGCGCTGGCGGGCGCTCTTTTGCTGTTGGCGATCGTCAATATCCGCAACGCGTGGGACCTCACGCTGGCCATGGTCCGCCACCACCGCCGAGAAGAGTAGCGGACCGCCGGGCGCCGTGCTCCGGACTAATCATCCGGGAGCCCGCGCGCGAAGCGCCGGTCGATCACGTCGTCGACGGTGACTGGGCCTTTCAGCATTTTCTGCTGGATGAACCAGTCGAGCTGATCGGCCATGCTGGCGAAGTCGAGGCGCGCCTGGGGATCGACATAAGGGATGCCGGCGCGGACTTGCGCCTCGGTGAGCCCCGTCCACTTCACGAGGATGGCGAGGATCGCGGGCGCCGTCGGCCCGTCGCGGCGGGTCCCGTCGGGTGCGCTGAAGGCGGCGTGAAAATCAACGAGGCCCCGGCGCAAGGCGACCAGGAACCGCCGCACCATGTCGCCCCGATCGCTCCCTGTCTTGGGCGCGATGAAGACGGCGCTCGACTGCCACTGGACCTGGTCGCCGACGAAGCCGAGCAGCTTCATATCGCCGCGGGCGAGTGCCGCCGCCGAGACATTGACCGGCACGACGCCGGCGTCGGCGGTGCCGCCCGTTACCGCCGAGATGATGTTGGAGTTCGATTGCAGCGGCAGGAACCGCAGCCGTTCCGGCGCCACGCCGTTCTTGAGCGCGACCTGAGAGGCCGCGTAATGGACCGGCGAGCCGATCTGCGAGATCGCGACCGTGTGCCCCGCGAGCTGATCGAAGCGCTTGAGACCAGCGGCCGAAGCGGCATTCGAGACCAGGAACGCGTTCACCTGATAGCCTTTGGCCTCGTGCGCCTGCCCGGCGATGATCTTGAC
>DATJLY010000197.1:0-4601 GCA_035509095.1 Allostellaceae bacterium
GCCCTTCGCCGAGGGCGCGCGCCACGGCCTCTACCGCGAGCTTGAGAGCGAGCCGGTCACCGTGTGAGCGAAGCCGGCGCGGCGCGCCGGCCGAGACGTGAGCTCCGCGCAACGCCTCGTTGCGATGGCAACCTATTGACCCCCGGACGGATCGGTTTAGGCTCGTCACGATAAAAGGCTGGTTTCATACCATGCCAGCCAAAAACAAAGGGGACGCCATGCCCGCCTTGCTCATCGTCCACATGCTGTTGGCGGTGGCACTCATCGGTGCCGTCACGCATCAATCACTGGGCGCCATCGCGCCGGCCGATCGGCCGGCATCTTTCTTCGCCCGCTATCGCGCGGTGAAGGGTGAGGGCTACGTCAACGCGATCATCGTGCTTTATCTGGTGACGGCGACGCTCGGCCTCATCATCTATCCGAACTACCGCATCGGCGCGCGCCTCTTCATGGAGCAGCTCCACGACTTCAAGCGCGTCGGCTCGTTCGAGCTCAAAGAGCATCTCATCGCCATCGGCTTCTGCATGCTGCCCGCCTATTGGTGGGCGTGGCAGCCGGCGCAGAAGGATTACGCGCAGACCCGGCGCGCGCTTACGATCGGGTTGGGGTTGATCGTGTGGTACGCGTTCCTGATCGGCCATATCCTCAACAACACACAGGGGATCTCGTGATGCGTTGGACGCGCGCGCTGCCGATCTGGACGATCGCCTTTGCGATCATCTATGTGCCGACCATGTATTTCAACTTGCCGGTCTTCACCTATGTGCCGCAGATGCACGCTTGGCACTGGCTCTTCTATGGCCCGCCAAAGGCCGAAGGGCCGGGCATGTTCTATTACGGCTGGGTTGTGACATCCGCGATCGGCGCCGCCATCGCGGCATTTCTCGCGACGTTGCTGCCCGACGCCACGACGCGTCGCATCTGGTCGGGCTTCACTTGGCTCATGCCGCTTTGCGCGGTGTGCGTCCTCATTTACATCCTTCGGCCATGGTTTCTGCAATGAAGCGCTTCGCCGTCATCCTTGCGTTGCTTCTCGCCGCCGCGCCGGCGGGCGCCGAGAAGATCAAGCTCGGCCTCGTCAAGGTGGTCAATTCCGGACCCACCTATATCGCGATGGAGCGCGGCTATTTCGCCGCCGAAGGGCTCGATCCCGAGATCGTGTTCTTCGAAGGCGGCGGCGTGCCGGTCAGCGTCGCCGTGGTGTCCGGGGACATCGACATCGGCGAAACCGCGACCTCGGCGAGCCTCTTTTCTCTCGCGGCGCAAGGCGCGCTGAAAATCGTCGGCGGCGAGACGCGCGAGGCCAAGACCTTCCACAATTTCGCGCTCGCCGCATCGAACCGCGGCTATGCGGCGGGGTTGAAGTCCTATACCGACCTGCCCGGCCATTCGCTCGCGATCCCGCAGATCGGGTCCAGCCCGCAATACCGCCTGTCATTGCTCGCGGACAAGTTCCACTTCGACGCCAAGACGGTTCGTCTGCTGCCGGTGCAGTCGGTGCCCAACGTCATCTCGTCGATCAAGGGCGGCCAAGCCGACGGCACCATCAACGCCGCCACGCAGCTCGTGCCGATGTTCGACGCGGGCGACGCGAAGCTCATCGGCTGGCTCAGCGACGAGGTGCGCTATCAGTCGGCGATCACCTTCACCGCGACCAAGACGACGGTGGAGCGGCGCGACATGATCGTGCGCTTCCTGCGCGCCTTCCGCCGGGGCTTGAAGGATTATCACGATGCCTTCACCGGCCCCGGCGAAGTGCGCCAGGACGGGCCCACCGCGCCGCAGATCCTGTCGATCATCAGCAAATACACCGGCCAGACGCCCGAGCAGGTGAAGCTCGCTATCGCCTATGCGCCGTCAAACGGCGGGCTCGATACCAACGACATCAAGAAGCAGATCGACTGGTTCGTCGGCCAGGGCCTGCTGAAAGGGCCGATCGACGTCGATACCGTGGTCGACCGCCGCTTTTATCCGGAATTGCCGGTGCGGTGACGGTCTTCACTCGCGCTCGATGCGGCCGGCGAGCTCGGTCTCGAATTGCGGCATCGGCTTATAGCCCGGGACCGTCTCGCACATGGCCTTGGTTTCGGCAAAAAGCTGGTCGGCCGGCAGGGTAAGGTCGATCTTGCGGCCGAACGGCTGCGGGATGTGCCAGGGCGTGTCGCAATAGAATTCGAGCCGGTTGTTCTCGGGATCTCGGAAATAGACGGACCACGCATTGCCGTGCGTGCGCGGGTCGATCCCGCCCACCCCGGCGGCGACGAGGCTGTCGTGGATCGCCTTCACCTCGTCGAGCGTCGAGACCTTGAAGGAAAGCTGCTGGATCATCTCGGGCGAGTTCTCGGGCCGGCCAGGGCACAGCACGACCTGATGATGCTGGCTCGGATCGCGGCTCAAGAACCGGATGCGCTCGCCCTGGTCGGTGAGGACGAAGCCCAGGACGTTGCGATAGAAGGCCGTCATGCCCTCGAGATCGCGCACATAGAGGCCGACATGGCCGATGGTCATCGCGTGCTTGGGAACGCTCATGGCGGTCATCCTTGGTCGAGGTTCAAGACCCGATGATGCCGCAGGTTTGGGGCCGGCGAAAGCCCTGGCCGACTTGTCGCTTCCACCGGAAAATGGGAAAGTGCCGCGGGGGACAGCGGCAGGAGCACAGTTGATGCAGACACGGATCACGGGCACCATTCTTCCGGTCCTCGAGGTCGGCCTCGAGGCCGGCGAAAAGCTCGTCGCCGAGCCCGGAGAATTCTCGTGGATGAGCCCGAACGTCGTGCTCAACACGACGACGGCGACCGCTGGCGCCAAGGGTCTTTTCGGCGTGCTGGGCCGCGCGCTCGCCGGCGGCGGCTTGTTCATGACCGAATACAGCGCACAAGGCGGGCAAGGCGTCATCGCCTTCGCGGCCAAGGTCCCCGGAACCATCGTCGAGATCGATGTCGAGGCACAGCGCAGCCTGATGGTCCATCGGCACGGTTTCCTTTGTGCGACCGAAGGCGTGCGGCTTTCGACCGGATTTCAGCGCTCGCTCGGCGCCGGCATCTTCGGCGGCAACGGCTTCCTGATGCAGAAGCTCGAAGGCCCGTGCAAGGCCTGGATCGAGCTCGGCGGCGAGAGCGTCGTCTATGATCTGAAGCCCGGCGAGCAGATTCAGGTCCACCCCGGCCATGTCGGCATGTTCGAGGATACGATCAATTTCGACGTGGTGCTGATGCGCGGCATCAGGAACGCGCTGTTCGGCGGCGATGGGCTGTTCATCGCGCGGCTGACCGGGCCGGGCAAGTTATGGCTCCAGACCCTGACGGTGCCGAACCTTGCGCATGCGCTGGCACCTTATCTCGGCGCCGAGGCCGCGCCGACGCCGACGCAAGCCGTCGATGACGGCATCGTCGCAGGGGTCGCCGGCTCCATGCTGCGAGGCATTTTCGGCGACCGCTCCTAGCGGCCCGCGCCATGCTGACGCTCGCGGGGCGGATCGCCGGCCTCGGCACCGAATCCGCGTTCGAGGTGCTGGCCCGCGCCAACGCGCTCGCGGCCCAAGGCCGCTCGATCATCAATCTCGGCATCGGCCAGCCCGATTTCCCGACGCCGCCGCATATCGTCGAGGCGGGACGCAAGGCGCTTGCCGACGGCCATCATGGCTACACCGCCGCGAACGGCGTCCCGCACCTGCGCGAAGCGGTCGCGGCCGATCTCGAACGCCGCCACGGCGTCGCGGTCTCGCCCGCGCGGGTGCTGATCGTGCCGGGCGGCAAGGTCACGATGTTTTTCGCGGCCTTGATGTTCGGTGAGCCGGGCGCCGAGATTCTTTATCCCGATCCCGGTTTCCCGATCTATGAAAGCGTCATCCGCTTTTCCGGCGCGCGGCCGGTACCGATTCCGCTTTACGAGTCGAACGGGTTCTCGTTCGACGCCGACGACGTGCTGGCGAAGATCACGCCGCGAACGCGGCTTCTGATCCTCAACAGCCCGGCAAATCCAACGGGCGGCGTCGTGCCGCGCGCGATGATGGACCGGCTGGCGGCGGGTCTCGCGCGTCACCCGCACGTCGCGATTCTGGCCGACGAGATTTACAGCGAAATTCTTTACGACGGTTCGGAGCATGTGAGCTTGCTCACCTATCCCGAACTCGCGGAACGGGTGATCCTGCTCGACGGGTGGAGCAAGACCTACGCGATGACGGGCTGGCGGCTCGGGTATGGCGTGTGGCCGGCCGCGCTGTTCCCTCACGCCGAGCGGCTGGCGATCAACTGCCATTCCTGCGTCAATGCCGCGGCGCAATATGCCGGGATCGCCGCGCTGACCGGCCCGCGCGAGCCGAGCCGCGCAATGGTGGCCGAATTTGCGGCGCGGCGAGCCTCGTTCATCGCCGCGCTGGCGCGGCTGCCGGGCGTCGGGTGCATCCGCCCGGGCGGCGCCTTCTATGCCTTTGCCAACATCACGGGGACCGGTTGCGATTGCCGCACCCTCGAAGCGCGGCTTCTCGACGAGGCCGGGGTCGCGACCATCGCCGGAACCAGTTTCGGCGCGGCCGGCGAGGGCTTTCTAAGGCTGTCCTATGCCGCGAGCCAAGCCGCGCTCGACGAGGCCGTACGACGGAT
>DATJLY010000198.1:0-2579 GCA_035509095.1 Allostellaceae bacterium
CGCAAGGAGATCATCAAGGACCTTCCGGATTCGCAGGCTTCGGCCCAGATGGGCAGCCTGTTCGGCGGCTTCGACGAAGGCGGCGGCATTTCGATCAACGTGCAGTCGAACGATCTCGAAGCCATGCGCGCCGCGGCACGCAAAGGCTACCAGCTCCTGCTCAAGAAATTCCCCGAGGCGGTGATCAACACCAATCCGTCGCTCGAATACGACCAGCCGCAGCTGAAGCTGACGGCCGACGATCGCGCCATCGCGGAAGTCGGCTGGACACGCGGCGACATCGGCAACATCACGCAGATGTTCGGCGAAGGCAATTACGTCGGCCAGCGCTATGACGGCGAGAAGCAGCTTTATCTGATCATGAAGGCGCAGACCATCGACGGCCCGCAGGCGTTGCTCGACGCGCCCCTGGCGACGCCCGCCAACACCGTCGTGCCCTTCGGCCATCTCGTGCATCTGCAGCGCACGCTGGCGCCGAGCGGTCTTTATCGCCTGAACCGCCGCAGCACCTTCGCGATCAATTTCCAGCCGCCGCGCGGCATGGCGCTCGGCGATGCGATGGCCGTAATCAGGAAGGATATCGAGCCGCAGATCCGCAAACTCCTGCCGGCCGACGGCACGGTGACCTATGGCGCCGCCGCCGATCATCTCGACAATGCCCTGTGGAACATGGGCAAGAATTACGCGCTGGCGGTGCTGATCCTCTTCCTCATCATGGCGGCTTTGTTCAAGTCCGTCTGGGACTCCGCGATCGCGACGATTGCGCTGCCGCTCGGCATGGTGGGCGGCATGGCGGCGCTGAGACTGCTCGGCCTCTTCGTCTTCCAGCCGCTCGATCTTCTGACCATGATCGGGTTCATCATCGTGTTGGGCCTTGTGGTCAACAACACGATCCTGCTCGTGGCGCGCACCCGCCAGGCGGAAGCCGAAGGCATGTCGCGCGTCGACGCGGTGCGCTCGAGCCTCGAGACGCGGCTCAGGCCCATCTTCTCGAGCACGCTGACCGCCATCTTCGGCATGCTGCCGCTCGTTCTGGTGCCGGGGCCCGGCGCCGAGATTTATCGCGGATTGGGTGCCGTCATCGTCGGCGGCTGCCTCGTCAGCCATGTTTTCACCTTAGTTTTGATGCCGGCTATGTTACGACTTGGAGAAGAGCCGCAGGCCCTGCGCCAGGCGCCCATGACACCGGCGAGGCAGGCGGCGTAATGCCAAAACATTCGGGGACAATCTTGAGATCGACCATCATCGGCATCGCGCTGGCGGCCGCCCTCGCCGCAACGACTGCGACGGCCCAGCAGGCGCCGCCACAAGACCCGCCCTCCGTCGGTGTGGTTCAGGCGCGTCTCGTCAAGCTCGCCCCCAAAATGGCGATGCCGGGCACGGTGGTGTCGTTGAACGACGCGCATGTCGCCTCGGAAGTCGAAGGCAAGATCGACTGGGTTGCCGTTGTCGGAACCATTGTGCCGGAAGGCGGCGTCATCGCGCGCATCGATCAGAGCGTCGCCAGGCTCCAGCTCGAGTCCGATCGCGCCAACTACAATCGCCTTGAAGCACAGGTGAAGTTCGACCGCGCGCAGGCCTCGCGCATGGACAATCTCTTCAGCCAGAACGCCATCGCGCGCGCGACCAAGGACCAGGCGGAGTCCACGCGCGATGCCGATACCGGCGCGCTCGCCGCCGCCAGGGCCGCGATGATGAAGAGCCAGTATCAATACGACCACAGCATCATCCGCGCGCCGTTTCCCGGCCGTGTCGTGCAGCGCCTGATCAATCCCGGCGAATACGCCACGGTCGGCAAGGACATCGTCCGCCTTGTGGACATCGGCTCGCTGGAAGTGAGCGCCCAGATCCCCATCGACTCCGCGCGGTATCTGAAAGAGCAGATCCCCATCACCATGATGGCGGAGGGCAAGCCCGTGATCGGCACGCTGCGCGCCATCGTGCCCGTCGGCGATATCGTCAGCCGTTCGCTCGAACTGCGTATCGTGGTGCCCGCGAGCGGCGTCACCGTCGGTGACGCGGTGCGGGTGTATATCCCGTCGGCCGAACCGCGGAGCGTCCTCGCCGTGCCGCGGGACGCGCTCGTGCTGCGCGAGGACAACACCTATATCTTCAAGGTCGACGGCAAGAACACGGCCCAGCGCATCGCAGTGGAGACGGGGACCGAAGACGGGACCCTTGTCGAGGTCAAAGGCCCGATCACGGCCGGCGAGCGCGTCATCGTGCGCGGCGCGGAACGGCTCGAGGCCGGCGAAAAGGTCCACGCGATCCGGGCGTCATAGTCCCGCTTGATAGGGTCCGCGCACCGGCGCTAGCATTTCCCTGTCGAGATCGGGGAGATGCCGCCATGCGCGCCAAGCTCAACTACGCGATCGAATTCGTCAAAAACATGGACCAGGCGGTCGCTTTCCACCGTGAAATCCTGGGCCTGCCGCTCAAGTTCCAGTCGCCCGAATGGTCGGAGTTCGCAACGGGCGACGTGACGCTCGCGCTGCATCTGGCGTCGGACAAGAACCCGCCGGGACGCGTCGAGCTGGGCTATGCGGTCAACGGCTTGGAGGGCATCTACGCGAATCGCG
>DATJLY010000199.1:0-26083 GCA_035509095.1 Allostellaceae bacterium
TTGTTGGTGCCGGTTTCCTCCTTCAGCTCCCGCCGTGCGGCCTCTTTTGGGGTCTCACCGGCATCGATCCCGCCTTGCGGCATTTGCCACGCGCCCGGCGTGTCGATGCGGCGGCCGACAAACACACGCCCCTTGGCGTCCAGCAGCATGATCCCGACGCCGCGCCGATAACGCAACTTGTTGGTCACGGCATTTTCTGCGGCAATATCTGCCGTGTCGCGACCGCGGTTGCCGGCACGAGCTCAATGCCCTTTGACGGGAGCGCTGGCGCCCATGCGATCACGCGCTCGATCGTCACGGGATAGAGGTCGCCAAGGCCAAGCGCGGCGCCGTCTTGGGCTGCCGTTGCATCGAGATCGGCGAGCATTTTGTCGACCGCCGGTTGGCTTGCGTCGGAATCGAGCCGACGGTTCGTGATGGCCCAGGCCATGTCCATCTCGTGCCCGAGTGCTCCGGCGACGCTCGTCGATGGGTCGTGGTCGTCGATGAACAGGAGGCCGCGGGTCTTCAGCGCGTCGAGGATGGGTTCGAGGCTCGAACGCTCCGCAACAAAGCGGTCGCCCTCGACCCCGACAAGTCCGACATAATTGGTGCCGCGCCCCAGGATCCAGCGTAGCCGGGCGATATTCTGATCCGGCGGCAACGAGGTCAACAATGTCCGGGGCCCCGGATCCTGGCGCGGGAAGTCGGCGGGCTCCATCGGCAGCCCCAGAAGCACCTCATGTCCCGCCTGGCGCGCGGCGGCGATCCAACTGGACAGGTCGTGTGCATAAGGACTGAAGGCAAGCGACACGGGCGCCGGCAAATGGGTAATCGCCGCGCGCGTCGCATCGCTGTCGAGACCAAGACCCGAGATGACGATCGCCACCCGCGGCAGCTTCACCGCACTGTCGAACTGCCGCGCATAGACTTGCCAAGGTTGGCGGCCATCTTTCGCGATGATCGGCAGCGGACCATCGGGACTCTGCTCGATAAGCGCCGGATCGGGCGTGGCACCGGCGGCTTGCGGCGGCACGCTGAGTTCGACCGACCCGGGCGCGGTCGGCGGCGATTGCGTGTCGAGTACGGCGACCGCCAGGGTGGCAACGACCGCCGCTACCGCGGCGCCCGGCACGATCCAGACGAGACGGGTCCGCGCTGGCCGATCGGCGGCCCCGGTCGCCTCGTCGGGTAGGCTCAATTGGCCTGCTGATGCGCGAACAGCGCAATGCCGCGCAGCATGTCGACCGCCCGGGCGAGCTGATAATCCTCGGGCGTGCCCATCACGTTGGCGTCAACCCCCTGATCCTCGGACTCCGGAGCAGGCGTCGTCCCCGGCGGGACGTTCGGCGCCTTGGCACCGGTGCCTGCCGGCGTGGCTGCGCCGCTACTGCCAGGATCCGTATTCTTGAGCGCCCCGCGCAAATCGGCCTCGTGCGTGACCTGGCCTTGCGCGATGCGTTCGATCTTGGCCGGCTCGACGACGATGTCCGGCTCGATTCCCTTGGCCTGGATCGAGCGACCGGATGGCGTGTAGTAGCGGGCCGTTGTCAATCTCATTGCGCCATGGCCCGGGAGCTGAATGATGGTTTGAACCGAGCCCTTTCCGAAGGATCGGGTGCCCAGCAGCACCGCCCGGTGATGATCTTGAAGCGCGCCCGCGACGATTTCGGAGGCCGAAGCCGAGCCGCCATTGATCAGCACGACCATGGGCAGCCCGCCGGTCAGGTCGCCCGGAGGCTGCGCGTTGTAGCGCTGCGCGTCTTCAGGATGGCGGCCGCGGGTCGACACGATCTCGCCTTGGCTCAGGAAGTCGTTCGAGACGGCGACCGCCTGATCGAGCAGCCCACCGGGATTGTTGCGAAGATCCAGGACGATGCCGATAAGCTTGTTGCCGGCCTTTGACTTCAGCTCGCTGATGGCGTTCTTCACGCCACTATCGGCCTGCTCGTTGAAGCTGGTGATTCGGACATATCCGATGTCGTCGCCTTGAAGCTGCGATTTCACCGATTGGATTTTGACCACCGCTCGCTTCATCGTGACCACGAACGGGTCGCGGTTCTCGCGCTTGATGGTGAGCTTGATGTCGCTGCCCACCGGGCCGCGCATGCGCTCCACGGCGTCGTTGAGGCTCAGCCCCAGAACCGGTTCGCCGTTGATCTCGGTGATGAAGTCGCCCGGCTTGAGCCCTGCTTTGGCGGCCGGCGTGTCGTCAATCGGCGAGACGACCTTGACGAGGCTGTTCTCCATCGTCACCTCGATGCCGAGCCCGCCGAATTCGCCTTCCACCTGGACCTGCATGTCGCGAAAGCTCTTCGCGTTCATGTAGCTCGAATGGGGATCGAGCGAAGTGAGCATGCCATTGATCGCAGCCTCGATAAGCTGCTCGTCGGACACGTTCTCGACATAGTCGGCGCGCACACGCTCGAACACCTCGCCGAAAAGGTCGAGCTGGCGATAGGTGTCGGAATTCGAGGGCGGGGCGGCTTGCGGTGTGTCCTCGGCCCGGATCGCGGGCGCGAGCAACAAGAGAATCGTTGCGGCGGCTGCCGCGGTCCATCTGAAACGCATCATTCGCTTACCTTTTCAACACGAGTCGTGAACCACGGCGCGGGGTTGATTGGCTGGTTGTTGTGGCGCAGCTCAAGATAGAGGCGGGGATTGTCGGCCCCATCGGCCATCGTCCCGACCGGCTCACCAGCCACCAGCCATTGTCCGACGCTGCTCTCGAGCCGATCGAGCCCAGCCAGGAGGGAATGATATCCATCGCCATGCGCAATGATCAAGATTTGGCCGTAGCCGCGGAACGGGCCGGCGAATTGAACCTGCCCGTCGAAAGGTGCAACGACCTGTGCCCCGGGGCGGGTCTCGAAGGTCAGCCCGCGGCTTTGGGCGCCGGACGCCTCGGCTGCGCCAAAATGTCCGACCAGCGTGCCAGTCACGGGATAGACCACGGCGCCCTTGGCGTCGGCGAATTGCCGCGGGTGTGACGGCGCTGACGGATCCGGTCGCACCGGTGGCGGGGCGACGACGATCGTGGCGTCGTGCGTCTGAGGTTCGGCGGGAGAAATGGCTCGCTCGGCCTCTTCCTTGCGCCGTTCGGCCTCTTCCTTTCGGTGCTCGGCCTCGATCCGCTCGATCAACTCGCGCAGGCTGCCGGCCTCAGCGGCGAGCACGACGAGGTGGCGGCGACCCTCGTCGGCACTGCGCGTGGCGGCTTGCTGAAGCGCTGCCTTGCGGGACATGAGCTGCTGGATGCGTGCTTGCTGGTCCGACAGGTCTTGACGCTCCCGCTCGTAGCGTTGCTCGTTCTGAGCGATGGAGCTCTGCAACGCATCCATTGATTGGATGTCAGAGTTGAGCGCCGCGGATCGCGCTTCGATGTCGGGCACGACCTTCGCCATGAGAAGCGCCGCGCGAAACGACTGGAGCGGCGGTTGCGGCGCGAAGACCACCGATTCCGGCGGCGTGTCGGCGACCCGTACCAGTGCCATGAGCAACGTCTTCTGCCGCGCGCCATCGCGTGCGAGGACGGCGCTTTTGGCCCGGGATTCCGCGGCGAGCGCGACCCGCTGCGATTCAATCGCCGCCAGCGTGGCCTCTTGGGCCTGTTCCGCGGCCGCTGCGGCGACCGACTTGTCCCTCAGCGCCGTGATCTCTGCTGTTAGCGCCGCGGCGGCCTTGCTGGCGGCGTCTGCCGCCGCCTGGCCTTGTTCGATTGCGTGCTGTACCGCCTTCAGACGTGTCTCAGGCGCATCCTCGGCAAGGGCCGGCGCGCACAGAAGCGCGGCCGCCAACAACATGGGCACAGGCGTTGAACGTGGCGCGTCAAGCGGTCGCACGCGCGGCGACACGAAGGAGCGAGCGGCCGGTCATGGCACGCGGCTGCGGCACCTGCAACAAGGCGAGGAGCGTCGGTGCGATATCCGCAAGCTTGCCATCGGCAAGAGCGGGGATACCGGACGGCGGATTCACGAGCACAAGCGGCACCGGATTAGTGGTGTGCGCGGTGTGCGCCTGGCCGGTCGCTTCGTCGCGCATCATCTCCACATTGCCATGATCGGCCGTGACCAGCATCGTGCCGCCGACGCGCTGAAGCGCCGATGCGACCCGGCCGAGACAGGTATCGATCGTCTCGACGGCCGTGATGGCAGCGGCAAGATCACCGGTATGGCCGACCATGTCGGCATTGGCGAAATTGACGACAATGACGTCGAACTTCTCCTGATCGATCGCCGCGACCAGCGCGTCCGTAACCTCGGGCGCCGACATCTCGGGCTTCAGATCATAGGTTGCGACCTTGGGCGATGGCACGAGGATGCGGCTCTCGCCGGCAAAAGTCTCTTCCCGTCCGCCATTGAAGAAGAAGGTCACGTGCGCGTATTTCTCGGTCTCGGCGAGCCGGAGCTGCGTCAGACCCGCGCGGGCGATGATTTCGCCGAACGTCTCGGTAAGCTCTTCTGGTGGAAAAAGCGCCGTCATGAACCGGGCGAGTTCGGTCGAATATTCGGTGAGACCGGTCGCCGCGGCAAAGCGCACCACGTGTCCCCGCTCGAACGCGGCAAAAGCGGGATCGAGCAGCGCCGTCAGGATTTGGCGCACGCGATCGGCTCGGAAATTGCCCATCAGCAAGCCGTCGCCGTCCGCCATGCCGCGATAGGAACCGATCAAGGTCGGCGGCACGAACTCGTCGCCCACATTCTTCGCGTAGGAATCCGCGATCACGGCAAGCGGGTCGGTTCCATGCTCGCCCTCGCCCTGGACGAGCGCGCGATAGGCCTTCTCGATCCGGTCCCAGCGCTTGTCGCGGTCCATCGCGAAATAGCGTCCGCCCAGCGTGGCAAGGCGAACGCGCTGCTGCGGAGCGATGTCGGCGATGAACGCGGCGACGTGATTCTTGGCGCTGCGCGGCGGGGTGTCGCGGCCGTCAAGGAACATATGGATCAGGACCGGGACCCCAGCCGCATCAAGGCAGCGCGCCAGCGCCGCGAGATGGGCCTGATGGGAATGGACGCCCCCCGGGGACACGAGGCCTAGAAGATGCGCGGTCCCCCCGCTGCGCTTCAGCGCCGCGATGAAAGCCTCGAGCGCCGCAGCGCGCGCGAGGGTTCCTTCGCTGACTGCCGCATCGATCCGAGGCAAATCCTGCATCACGACGCGTCCGGCGCCGAGATTCATGTGGCCGACTTCGGAGTTTCCCATCTGTCCGGCGGGCAGGCCGACATGCAGCTCGCTCGCCTCCATATGCGCGTGCGGCGAGCGGGCGAGCAGCCGATCCCAGTTGGGAGTCTTGGCAAGAAGGATGGCATTGTCGGTGCGGTCGGCGCGCTCACCCCAGCCATCGAGAATGCAAAGGACCACGGGACGGGGCCGGTTCGGCATGGCGGCCTTATATAGGAATGGAACTGGAGGCGATAGTGGCGAATGCCCGTTAAAGGCAGGTATATCCGCCGTCGATGACGAGATCCGATCCAGTCATGAAGGACGACTCGTCGCTGGCCAGGAAGAGGGCGCCTGACGCGATCTCCTCGGGCCGGGCAAGACGGCCCAGAGGATGAAGCGGCGCCAAAGCGGCGCGCACCTTGTCGATCGTGCCGTAGCGGCGCAACAGGCGATCCGTTTCGACGGCGCCGGGCGAGAGCGTGTTAACGCGGATGCCGTCCTTGGCGTGATCGACCGCGAGCGACCGGGCGAACTGGATCAGCGCCGCCTTCGTTGTGACATAGGCTGGGCGGCGCGGGCTCACGACCTGGCCGAGTTGGGAGGCGACGAGCACGATGCTGCCGCCGCCATGGGCGGCCAGCCGGGGGATTCCTTGCTTGCACAAAAGGAAAGACCCGGTGAGGTTGACCGCGAGCGCCCGGCCCCAATCCGCCTCGTCGAGCTCGACCACGGTCGCGACCGGGTCGTCGGCCGCGGCCGTGTTCACCAGGATGTTGATCCGCCCGAACGAGGTCTCGGTTCGCTCGAGCGCGGACTTGATCTCGGCGGCGCGGGAAACGTCGCACCGCGCCGAAAGGGCCGGGGCACCAATATTGGCGGCGGTGCGTGCCGCCGCCTCGGGATCGAGATCGGCGCACATCACGCGCGCCCCCTCGGCGGCGAAGCGACGGGCGATCGCAGCGCCGATGCCGGCGCCTGCCCCGGCCACGAACGCGGTCTTGCCATCGAGTCTCAGTGCCATCTCTGCCTCCTTCAAGCGCGGTGATAGGGGTGGCCGGCGAGGATCTGCTGCGCGCGGTAGAGCTGCTCGAGGAGCATGCCGCGCGCGAGAAAGTGCGGCCAGGTCATGGGCCCGAGCGACAGCGTGAAATCGGCCCTGGCACGGACCGCGTCGCTCAGGCCCTCGGCGCCGCCGATGAGGAACGCGATCTCCGCGCGGCCGGATTGGCGCCAGCCGGCGAGGCGCGCCGCGAAGTCCGCGCTGCCGAGCGCCGTCCCGCGCTGATCGAGCGCCACGGCAAACGCGCCCCGCGGAAGGGCCGCCAGCAACAGCGCCCCCTCGCGCTCCTTCATTTCCGGCGCCGGGAGCTTGCGGCGCTCCTCAACCTCGCGGATCAGCAGGGGCGTGGTCAGACGCTCGGCATAGTCGCGCTCAAGGGCTTTGAGGGCGCCGGGTTTGAGCCGCCCGACGGCGACCACGACGAGGCGCACGGCGCGCCCTCACGGCGCCCCCAGCGGCACGCCCCACATCTTCTCGAGATTGTAGTAGGTCCGCACTTCGGGCCGGAACAGGTGGACCAGGACGTCGCCGGCGTCGATCAGCACCCAGTCACCCTGTGGCAGGCCCTCGATCGGGACGCGCCCGTGCCCCGCGTCGCGCAAGGCCCGCTGCAGCCGGTCGGCGAGCGCCGCGACCTGGCGCTGCGAGCGGCCGGTGGCGATCACCATGTGGTCGGCGATCGACGACTTGCCCGCGAGGTCGATGGTGGTGACCTCCTCGGCCTTGCCGTCTTCGAGTACGCCGAGGATCAGGGCCAGAAGGGTCGGGGCGGGGGGCGCGGCGGGGCGGCGCGGGCGGGTCGAGGAAGCGATGGCGGTCACCTTTTCGCGTCAATTGATAATCGCTTGCGGGGTCGGGGGGCGCGCAGCGCGGTCCCCGAGCTGGGGTCGAGCCGGACCCTGAGGAAGGTCCAGGCCGGCGGCCGGAGGCTCGCCAGCCGGCGCCCGGAGCGAGGTCCCGCCCGGTACCGGCTGAAGCGCAAAGAAGCCTTTCCTGCCAATGACTTAGCGCAATAGATCGGGCGCGCGAACACGGCCACGGGCACGCGCCCGAACAGCTCCGGCCAGCGTTTCCAGCGCGGCAGCTCGGCAAGGATATCGGCGCCCATGAGCCACACGAACCGGATTTTCGGCCAGCGCCGGCGAAGCGCCGCCAAAGTGTCCACGGTGAAGCGGGTGCCAAGCCGCGCTTCGAGGTCCAGCACCCGGATGCGCTTGTGGCCCGATGCCAGTTTTTGGGCGCCGGCCGTCCGGCGCGCGAAACTCGCCATGCCGCGCTTTGCCTTCAAGGGGTTCTGCGGCGACACGAGCCACCACACCTCGTCGAGGTCGAGCCGGGCCAGCGCCTCGAGGCTGACATGAAGATGCCCTTGGTGGGCCGGATTGAACGAGCCGCCGAGCAGTCCCACCCGTCGCGGCGCCATGTGCCCGGTGCCGAGCGTGGTGCTCAGGGCCGCACCTGCCCGTTGCCGCGGACGACATATTTCCAGGTGGTAAGCTGATCCGCGCCGACCGGCCCGCGCGGCGGCAGGCGATTGGTGGAGATGCCGATCTCGGCCCCCATGCCGAACTCGCCGCCGTCGGCGAACTGGGTCGAGGCGTTCCACAGCACGATCGCGCTGTCCACTTCGGCGAGGAACCGCTCGGCCGCCGCCGCATCCGCCGTCACGATGGCGTCGGTGTGATGCGAGCCATAGCGGTTGATGTGGTCGATCGCCTGGGCAAGCCCGTCGACGACCCGTACCGACAGGATCGCGTCGAGATATTCGGTGGTCCAATCCGCCTCGCTGGCCGGCAGCGCGTGCGGGTCGAGCGCGCGGGTCGCGGCATCGCCGCGGACCTCGCATCCCGCCGCGTGAAGGTCGGCAAGGATCGGCGGCAGATGCGAGGCGGCGATGGCGCGGTCCACCAGCAAGGTTTCGGCCGCGCCGCAGACGCCGGTGCGCCGCATCTTGGCGTTCAAAACGATCCGGCGCGCCATTGCGGGATCGGCGGCGCGGTCGATATGGACGTGGCAGATGCCTTCAAGATGCGCGATCACCGGAATCCGGCTTTCGCGCTGCACCCGCTCGATCAGCGACTTGCCGCCGCGCGGCACGATCACGTCGATGAATTGCGGCAGGGTCAGCATCAGGCCCACCGCCTCGCGGGCGCGCGTCGGCACGAGCTGCACCGCGTCGACCGGCAGGCCCGATGCCGCGATGGCGCCGCGCAGAATCTCCGCGATCGCGGCCGAGGAATGAAAGCTCTCCGACCCGCAACGCAGGATCGCTGCGTTGCCCGAGCGCAGGCACAGGCCGCCCGCATCCGCGGTGACGTTGGGCCGCGCTTCATAGATGATGCCGATCACCCCCAAGGGAACGCGGATGCGCGCGATGTCGAGCCCGTTGGGCCGGGTCCGGCGGTCGAGCTCGGCGCCGATCGGGTCGGGAAGGCTTGCCACCTCCTCGAGCCCTTTTGCCATCGCCTCGACCCGCCGCTCGTCGAGCAGCAGCCGGTCGCGCATGGCGCCCGACAGCGCCCCCGTGCCCGCCTCGTCGAGATCGCGCGCATTGGCCTCGAGAATCGACCGGCGCTCGTCGCGCAATGCCGTTGCGGCGGCCCGGAGCGCAGCGCTCTTCGCAGTGGGCGCGGCCTGCGCCAGCGCCGCGGCCGCG
The DNA here is from genome assembly GCA_035509095.1 of Allostellaceae bacterium. GTDB lineage: Bacteria > Pseudomonadota > Alphaproteobacteria > ATCC43930 > CGMCC-115725 > DATJLY01. Next base: position 8,859 of record DATJLY010000199.1, read on the forward strand.
CGCCGCGCCGCTTCGCCGATGCCGCGCATCGTGCGCTCGATGTCCAGGGCCTGATCGAGGACCTTCATGACGGAAGTGTAATGCCCGTGGCCCGCCTGGTCCAGGGCGGGCCCTCATGGCGCGCGCCCACGTCAGACGAAAGTAAAGCGTCGGCACTGCAAATGGTCGCTCACCTCGGCGCGAGGTCGCTGTTCAGGGCGCCGCGGTGCGCGGCCGCCTTGCCATCAGGGAGTTCCTCCGACCACGCCGACGGCCGGTGCCGGCGCCGGCGCGATCTCTTCGGGCATGCCCTTGCGGAAATGCGGCTGTGTCTTGAGGATGAGGAGCGCCACGGTGCCGAGCAGCGCCGGCGTCCCCACCAGATAGCACATCGCCGTCGGCGTCCACTGCATCTGCAAAAGGAAGCCGCCCATCAGCGGCGCGAGGAACGCGCCACTGCGTCCGCCGATCGCATAGGCATAGCCGACGCCGGTCGAGCGCACGGCCGCCGGATAGGAATTGGCGGCGAGCGCCATCAGCGCGTTGCCGCTGCCGCCGGCGGTCCCGCCTTGCAGCGTGATCGCGCAGAGGAGGAGCCAGAACGGCGCCGTCAGGGTCGCGCCGATCGCCCACATCGAGAGTGCGACGATGATGAAGGTCCAAGGCAGGACCCGGTAATACCCGACCTTGTCGACGGCGCGGCCGATCAAAATCCCGCACACGATGCTGCCGATGTTCCAGAACGCCAGCGACGTGCCAAGCTGCGTCGTGGAGCCGGTCGTCATCTTGATCATCGTCGGCACCCACGACAAAAAGAAGACCAGGATGCCGTAATCGATGAAGAAGAGGAGCCACAGCAGGATCGTGCCCAGCGCGCGCCCTTCGGTGAAGAGATGCTTCAAGGGCACGCCCGGCAGCTTCTCCTCGGAGGAATAGAGAATAGTGTCGGGCGACAAGGTGGGCGCGATCTTCCGCGCGATCTTATGGATGCGCTCTTGGGAGGCGCCGCGCGCGCCCAGGAACACGATCGATTCCGGCAGGAACAGCGCGAGCACCACCATGAGCACGAGCGGAACCACGCCCGCGGCAATGAAGAGCGCCGGCCAGCCGCCAATCGGCAGCAGATAGACCGCGCTGAAACCGGCGCCCATGCCGCCCACCGGCAGCGCGGTCCAGATCCAGGTCGGGATCGAGGCCTTGAGCCTCTTGGGCGCATGTTCCGATCCGAGCGCGAGCGCCGCCGGCCCGATCCCGCCCAGGCCGATCCCGGCCAGCACGCGCAACGTCACGAGCGCCGGCACCGTGTCGGCAAAGGCGGTCCAGAGCGAGAACACGCCGAAGACGAAGCAGCACAGGATCATGAGCCATTTGCGGCCGATCAAGTCCGACGCCGGCGCCAGGAACAGCGCACCGACGGCAACGCCGACCTGGCCGGCGGTGATGACCACGCCCAAGGTCGCCGGCTGCAGCTTCAGCGTCTCTCTGATGCCCGCGGCCGCGACGCCGATCATCTGCACGTCGTAGCCGTCGATCATCATGGCGAGACAGCAGAGGATGAAGGTCCAGACCTGATAGCTGCCATAGGGGCTCTCGTCGATGAGGGCCCGCGTGTCGATGCGAGTGCGCGTCATGGTGCCTCCCCGTGCGTTTCCGGTGCCGCCTCTTTAGAGGGCGGCTTGGCTCAGAGGATTTCACCGATTGGCGCCCAATACAACAGGCGAGGTTCCGGGCGTGCGCGGCCATGTTTGCGTGGTTGACGCTGGCGGCCGCTTCAAGCAATGTCGCGATCGCCGGTCGACGGCGCCATCGGGGCGTTCGCGGCCGTCAGTTGTCGTCGCAAGAGATGGCGGAGGTTAGGACATGCACGGCCTGACCTTCGCGGTGATCGCGGCGACCGTCGTCGTGGTCTGCGCCGGTGCGGCGGAAATGATTTGCCCGTGGCGGCCCGGCGGCATCGAAACCGCCCGGCGGTGGTCCACCAACGTCGCGCTCTTTGCGCTGTCCTATGGTCTCGGCTTCGCGGTGACGCCGATCGTCGCCGCGATGGCGGCGATGGTTCATCTGAGCCTCGTCCGAAGCCTCAACGCCGAGGTCTTGCGCCTTGCCGCCGCGTTCATCTGCCTCGATCTCCTCGACTATGCGCTGCACCGCGCGTCGCATCGCGTCGACTGGCTCTGGCGCCTTCACCAGGCGCACCACTCCGACGTAAAGCTCGATGTCACGACAACCTTTCGGCATCATCCGTTCGAGGCGGCGACCACGTCGGTGGTGATCGGCGGCAGCGGCTTGCTGATGGGGTTCTCGATCCCCGAGATCGCCATCTACGGGGCGGTGTCCGTCGTCATCCAGGTCGTGGCGCACGCGAACGTGGCCTTGCCGCGGCAATTGACGGACCTGATCGCGCCGGTGCTGGTGACGCCCGACTTCCATCGCATCCACCATTCGCGCCAATGGTCGGAAGCGGACACGAATTACGGCCAGATCTTCAGCTTCTGGGACCGGATGTTCGGCTCGCTGCGGGTCGGCGACGCGCACGCCGTCGAATTCGGGCTCGATCCGCGCGGGAAGCCGCAATATCAGCGCCTCTCTGCGCTGCTGGCGCAGCCGCTGCGCCATGCCGAGGAGCAGATCTATCCGATGCGAGCGCCGGACGGCGCCGATTGACGCGGGCTCCCGCAAAGAAAAGGGCCGCCCGGAGCGGGCGGCCCTTCGTCGTGATCCTGGTGATCAGAGGTACCAGTCGGCCGACGAGCCGTAATAATCGTGGATGCTTTTGCCGAACGCCGGATCGCCCATCTCCGGCCACGAGGCCGAATCGAAGCTCGGCGCGTTCTTCAGCCGGTCTTCGGGGATGCCAACGATGTAGGCGTCGCGCCGCGTGTCGTATTTCAGCGTTTCCCACGGCAGCGCGAAGAGCTTGCCGCCCATTCCGAGGAAGCTGCCATATTTGAGCACGGCGTAGCCCACGCGGCCGCTGATCTTGTCGATCATCACCGCCTGGATATGGCCGAGATTGGTGCCGCGCGTGTTCTCGACATTGGTGCCGGACACCTTGTCGGACGAGATCAGGCGCGACGTCTCGCGGGCGTCCGATACCGGCTGGACAGTTTCAACCATGAAATCCTCCATGTCTGTGGCCCCGACTGGGACACTTGTGGAGTGGATAACGGGGCCCCGGCGACATCGTTGCGGGGCCTCGTTGTGGACTATTCTTCGGTGCTTCAATAGCTGTCGCGGCGATGGCCGCCGATCGCGCCCGCCGTGCTGGCGATGAAGGCGCCGACGAGCAGTGCCAGCGCCATGATGATGGCTGCCGACGCCGCGGCCTTGCGTGCGGTATCGGCCGCCGCCTGGAGTCGGGCGACGACGTCGTCGACGCGCTTTTGCGCTTCCGCCTGGCTCAGACCGGTGCGCGCCGACACGAGCTGAGCGAGGTAGGCGCGATCATCCTGCGTCGGTCCGCCGCTCGCGACGTCCCGTGTCAAGATCATGGCCGCCTCTGCCCGCGTATCGGGAGCCGATACCGGCGCGACGGCGCCCGACGGTGCCGGCGGCGTCGCGCCGGGCGCCGGCGCCGGCGCGCGGAACAACAGGTCCGTGAAATAGCTCGACGGGCTGCCCGCGGCTTGCGCGCCCGCCGTCGCCACGGTTTCCGCCGTGCCGCGGATCGAGGCAAGCCCGCCGCCGAAGACCAGGACCGTGGCGACGACGGTCGCCAGGGCCCAGGACATGAGCCCATGCGCGGTGTCGCGGAAGAACACCTCGTCGGTGTGGATGCTGACCCACTTGGTCCGCAGCCGTCCCGCGACATAGCCGCCGATGGCGGCCGCGATCCATTCTACGACGATGAGCCAGATACCACCGACGATGCTGAACGATTTGGCGCTGAGGCCGCCATAGCTCCAGGGCACGGCGGCGGCGAGACCAAGGCCCAGGCCAAGCTCCACCAGGATCAAGGCAAGAGCGATCGAGACGACCGCGCCGGCGAAGATCGCGGCCCATGAGACCGCGCGGTCCTCGATGGTCACGGCCTCGCTTGGCCGCGCCACGTACGGGACCTCGATGCGCGCGGCCATCAGTGCCACACCAGCGCGAGGAGAATGATGATGGGGATGGGAACCCCCAAAAGCCAAAGCAGAACTGCGCGCCCCATGATTGCACCCCTTTGCGGATAGGAAGTCGTCGGATAAACGAAGGGCGGCCGGTTCCGTTCCCGCAACGGGTGCGTGGATGGTTTCATCGCTCCGCGCCCTACGATTAGTGCGGCGCAACAATGACGCCAGGGCCGGCCATGGGCGATCAGACGCGGTTCATCATTCTCGCCGGCCCGCGGACCGGGTCGACCTATCTCGTCGATTACCTCGACGCCGCGCCCGGCACGCGCTGCCTCTCGGAGCTGTTTCAGGACGACCGCATCGATTTCCGCACCCATCAGCCCGCGGACCCGCGCCTTCGCGACGTCGCCTTCCGCGATGCCGACCCGGTGGCGTTCCTCGATCTCCTGGCGCAAGAGGCGGCGGCGTGCGAGCGGTTCGGCTTCAAGATGATCGGCAACCACATCGCCAGCCGCGGCCCCGATTTCCTGCGCCAGATCTGCGTCAGCCGCGCCTGGAAGAAGATCTATCTCTGGCGCGACGACCTGTTCGAGCAGTCGGCGTCGTTTCTCCTGGCGCATCAGCACTTTGGCGGCGAGATCTGGGGCCGCACGCCGGACCAGCGCCGGATCGCGATCGCGCCGCGCGACATGGTGGCGTGCCTGCACATGGTGCAGACGCTTTATTTCCTCATCGAGTCGGCACTCGCCGCGGCGCAACGGGAGGACGTGTTCGCGCTCGAATATGGCGAGCTTGGCCGGCCGTCGGTGATGGCCGACCTCTTGCGCTTCCTGGGATTGCCGCCCGCCGCGGTCGATCTCTTGCTGGAACGCCGCGCGAGCGACCCGAAGCTCCGGTTCGATCCGGGGCCCCGATTGGCCGAACGCGTCGTCAATTACGACGAGCTCCTAAGCGCCTTTCGCAACAGCCGCTATCGCCGGCTGATCGGTCAATAGCTCATGCGCACGACGATCGTGTCGGTGAACGCGCCGGCCTTGACCGGCGTGCGCGGCTTGAAGATGCGGCCGAAGAACGGGATCACCACGTTGGTGCCGGGCGGCGGCGCCGGGTTCGAGTAATAGTCGGTGCCGCCGGTGCCATCGCCCCAGATCCGCGTCGCGGCGGGATCGAAATAGATGTTGTAGGGCACGTCGCCCGCGCCCTCCATTTCGCGCGGGCCGCTGGCCGGGCCGTGGCCATGATCCATGTAGATCGCCACCGGCTGGGACAGGGCGCAGTTGAAGATGACGCTTCCCGTCATCATCGAGCCGGTAGGGTCGCGCGGATCGTAAACGCCAAAGCGCAGCGGCGTGACCGACACGACGCAGCTTTGGACCGAACGGCTTGCGGCGCCGCTTTGCCCCGCGGGCGCGATCGCCGCCACGAGCAGGGTCAGCGCGGCCACAAGGTCATTTTTCATCGCACGCGACCTCCTTCAGGTCGGTGACCGGCTTGTCGGTCGGCGGCGCGACGAAGGTAAAGGCGCACCGCTCGCTGCCCAGCGTGATCATCGCCGGATAGCGGCCCGGCGGCAGGCCGTCGAGATAGAACTCGCCATGCTCTCCGACCGGCGAGTCATAGGTCGTGCCGCCCGCCGTCACGTCGAGCGCGCCGAAGGCGGGCACGGTCGACCCGGCCTTCGAGCGGATCACCAAGGTCCCGCCATAGGCGATGTTGCGATGGACCGGAAAATCGACGACGGCGCCGCTGCGATAGCCGGGCGCCACGACGCGCTCGGTCGAATCGATCGAATAGTTCAGCGGCACGTCCTGATCGTTGATCTCGAGCCGGTTGCCGTAATAGCTGATGAGGTTGGGGACGAGGAGATCGCCATTCGAGTCGGTGCGCCCCACGTCGAGGTTCGAACGGTAGCCTTCGACGCCTGCGACGCCCGGCACGCGGATCAGCGCATAGGCATCGGTGAGCGCGGTCGAGAACTGGACCGTGTCGCCGATCGCCACGACCGAGCCCGAGGCGCTTACTCGCGCGGTGTTGGTGCCGCCCGTGCTGGTCCCGTCGACTTCATAGGTGCCGTGCGTCGTCTGATACTGGAAATCGGCCATGTCGACCGGCTGTTGGCCGGTCTGCGCCTGGAGCGAATAGCCATAGCCTGGACCGATCGGCAACGAGCGCGTGGCCTGGGCCGTGAGCTGTCCGCCCCCATGCGAGGCGCCGGCCGATACCGTGGCAATCGAATTCGTGTCGAACGAATAATTGAGCTGAAACAGGATGCCCGTGTCGGGCACGCTGTGCGGAAGCCGCGACTGGCTCAGCGTGACAGACGCGCTTAGGAGATCGGTGAAACGGTCGTCAAGGCGGATGCTTGCCTGGTCGTTGCGTCCGCTGTCGCGATAGCGTGACGGCGTCGCCTGGATCAGCACGTCCCAATTGGGGCCCAGATTCAAGCCGACGAACGTCGTCGCTTGCCAGCGTGCGCGGTCTTGCGCCGGCTCGAGGCTCAATGTCGCATAGCTCGAGCTCATATAGGTCGCGTTGACCCCGACATTGAATTTCGTCGTCTGATAATTGTAGCCGGCAAGCGTCGCCCATCCGAACGGCGCCTCGCCGCTGCTCCCGGCGCCGGCAAAGCCGATCTGACCCACGGGAAGCCGGATCGTGATGTCGGGACCACCGGAGACGAGCCGCGGCGTGCCTTGCAGGAATCCCCCGGCGGTCACGTCGTTGGTGAAGCCGTAATCATGGTCGGCCGCGACCGCCGGCAACTCGTACTGGCCCCAATGCGACGGCACCGCAATGCGCGTCATGCCGGCATTGTAGGAGAACTGGCTCAAGCCTTGGCTCAGCAGCGCCGTCGTCTGGTAATAGGGCGCCGTCAGCTCTTGCCGTTGACCGAACGCGTCGCGCACCACGACGCGGGTGACGCCGGCACCGCTGATGCCGGGAATGTTCAGAAGATCGAACGCGCCCGGCGGAAGGTCGACGGTGCGGACGAGCTGGCCGTTCACATAGATGTCCGCGGTCGACGGCGTGTTGACGACGCCCGAAAAACGCTGCGTCGGATAGGCCAGGAAATACGGGTTGATCGCGAAGTCCTTGCTATAGCCAAGTCCGCCCATCGTCACGAGGCCGCCCAGGGTGGAGCTGTTGGTCGAGATGTCGCCCAAGGTCCAACGCGTAAGATTCTCGCGGTTGTCTTCGACGATGCTGGTGTTGCCGCGGGTGAAGCTGCCGGGCGCATTGACCGTGATGCCGTTATCGAAGAACGCGCCGCCGACATTGGCGCCCTGCTCGAGGAACAGGCTCGCCGTATTCGACGCCGACGAATTGAAGGTGTTGAGCGCGTAGTTGAGAAAGGCCGCGGGACTCGAGACGAACTGCATCCCGGTGGGCGGCGGCGCGCGCTGAAGGTCGATCTCGCTGGTGCCGAGCAGGCGCGGATCGACCGTGAGCTCGAGCGAGAGGTTGCTTTCGTTGTAGTGGAACTTTACGCCGGGAGCGAGCGAGGCCAGATCGATGAAGCTTGTGTTCGCGATCTGGGTCCGGGTTCCGCCCTCGACCTTGATGCCGGCCTTCGCAAGCTCGGTCGCCGCGATCAGGACATGCTCGCCGGAGAACGCGACCAGCGCCGTGCCTTTGTCGACTGTGTTGACGATGAGCTCGAGCGTCGCTTGAACCGGTTCGGGATCGGCGGCCCGGCCTTGGCGAGCGCCGGCCGCGAACAGGATCAGGATGGCGAGGATGCCAAGGCCTGTCGCCCGACGGTGGGTGAGGCTCGCGAAGAGAGTCAGGGCGCGGGATTGCCGATCTGCGTCTTGGCTCCCGCGCCGCAGGTGCCCGCTTGCACCGGCACGGTCGTCTTGAGCTGCCGATCGTCGAGCTTGGCGCTGAGCTCGAGGCTGTGCGCGGCCCGGCAATCGGCGGCCGAGAGAGCAAGGCTGTAATCGCGCTGCCCGCCCGCAAGCACGTACCAGCCCGCGGCCTTGGCATCGAACAGAGTGGCGCCGGCGCCATCGATCCCGCGCGCGTCGATCTCGGCAAGGACGAACCGCCGCGTGCCGGTATTCTCGACGCGAAGGGTCCAGGCGCCGTCCCGGCTCGGCACCGCCTCGATGCGGCCCGAAATCGTGACGGGGCCTGGCTGCAAGAAGACGGGAATGCTGATCTTCGTGAGCATCCGTACCGAGGCCGGTCCGCCCTGGGCGGTCGGCTCGGGGAGTTCCTGGACGCTCATCCGATAGGGCTTTTCGGCGGCGCCCGGCGGAACCGTGGCACCCACCCGGATGCGCTTGGTCTCGTGCGCCGCCATGGTCAGAAGCGGCGGAAAGGCCAGGATGTCCTTGGTTGGCTCCAGCACGGTCTCGCCATCGGGACGCTGCTGCCAGGCGAACACCTCGACCTGGAGCCGAAGCGGATCATCGCTGTCGTTGGTGACGCTGATGAGGTCGCTCTGCCGCGCCGGAGTCAGCTCGACCTGCACCGGTGTCAGGGTGATCGCGGCGGCGGCCGGCCCGGCACCGGCCAGGATGGCGATTGTCAGAACGGCGGCGGCTGAAAGAACGCGGCGAGAAACCATGACCCCCGACAAGGAACGCTATCATAACAGGGGTTGGCGGCGCCACTCTTGCCGCCAGTTCCCAAAGCGCATCAGAAGTTCAGCGTCATCGTCGCCGTGTCGCTGTAGCTGCCGGTGAGGCCGGACAAGCCCGCCGCGATCTGGCCATAGACCGTGTTGGTGGCCCCGGTGGTCGAATAGGTGACCGGGAAGTGGGTGGTGTTGGTGATGGGCGTGCCGCACGCGGAATCTTCGCAGAGCGTGTAGGCGAGCGTCGATCCGCCATTCGTCAAATTGCGCTGCCCCGACGCGTTGGTGTTGAGCGTGATGTAGGGCGACAGTCCCGTCGCCACGGTGCAGGTCACGGTCACGCTCGCCGACGCGCTGTCGAGCGTGCCGGCATAAGACGGGAAGCTCATCGACGCGGCGCCGATCGAGCACGAGCCGGCAATCGAGGTGGAGACGGACAGGTTGGCCGTTGCCGTCCCTGCCTTCGCAGGAACAATGGCGGCGGGCACGCCGGCCAGCGCGGCGGCGCAGGCGACCGCCACGAACTTTCGGGTGTTCATCGCTACTTCCTCTGAATCTACTCGGTCAAAAAAGCGCCGCATGCTAACGCATTACTCCGCGAATTCAAGACAAATCGTAACAATTTGTTAATGGTATGTAATCGGTGAATATTAACCCACACCGTTATGGGGAATATTAACCGTGCTTCGACGGCACCAAACCTTGTGACGGTGCTCACCGTTTCTGTCCGTTAGTTGATGGTTCGCGTTGTCGCGCCCCGGCTTGGTTAATCGACTCGGCTCCGGCTCCAGGATCGGTTCTTGTGCCGCTTCATCGAATATTGACGAACTTGTACCAGCATTGAGTACGCACCTGCCGTTGAGGGCCGACGATGACTTCGCGCACCAGGCTCGGCGAAATCCTGGTCGATCGCGGTCTCCTGACCGACGGGCAGCTTGCGCTCGCGCTCGAAGAGCAAAGGCGCAGACAAAGCGGCGAGCCGATCGGGCAGGTCCTGGTCCGGCTGGGATTCGTCGATCCCGATCAGCTGACCGGCGCGCTGACCGAACAGGCACGGCGCTGGGTGGCGGCGAGCCTGACCGCCGGCATCCTGGCGATCCAGCCGGGCGCGCTCGCGGCGCGCACCGTCTCGGCGCAGCTCAGCGTTTCGGTAGAGGTGACGGCAACCGCGTCGGTCACGGTCCATGCCTCGCCGCCATCGGCATCCGCATCGGCATCGGCGGGAAACCTGTCGCTTGCCTGCGCGGGCGAGCCGCTGATGCGCGTCACCTATCAGCGCGCGCATATCGAGGCGCAGCCCGCGGTCGCGGCCGCGACGCCCTACGTGCCGGCGCCGCCCGCCTACAAAGTGAGCCTGCAGCCGCTGAGCCAGTCGCTCGTCCCTTGCGGCACGCCGCAAGCGTCCGTGGCCGTGACGCCGCCCGCCACGCCCCTCCACGGCGACGCCATGAATGTCGAGATCGCGTATTAGAAGACGCGCGCGACCGCAAACTCGAGGTGATGACGCCGTCCGTCGATACCTGCCCTTGTTGACAAGACGGGGGACGCGGCCGAACATCGTCGGCGGGGTCTGATGCCAGAAATCGAGGAGCGGTGCCCGTGAAGTTCGGTCATTTCTGCCTGCCTACCTATTTCGCCGATGTCGATGGCTCGGTCGGCGATTTCATGCGCCGCTTCGTCGATCTTTTGGTCGAGAGTGAGACGCTGGGCTTCGACTGCTTGATGGCGAACGAGCACCATTTCGATTCCTATGGCGGGCTCATTCCCTCGCCGCCGATCCTGTTGTCCGCACTGGCGCAGCGGACGAAGAAGGTGCGGCTCGGCACGTCGATCGTGGTGCTGCCGCTCCACAACCCGATCGAGATCGCCGAGCAGATGGCGATGATCGACCTGATGTCGAACGGGCGGGTGGAACTGGGCGTCGGCAGCGGCTTCGTCGCCTATGACTATGACCGCTTCGGCGTGCCGCTCGACGAGGGGCGCGAGCGCATGCGCGAAGGGCTCGAGGTGATCCTCAAGGCGTGGTCGGGCGGCCCTTTCACGCACGAGGGCAAATATTTCCGCTACCGCAATCTCGAGGTCTGGCCGCGCCCGCAGCAACGGCCGCATCCCCCGGTGTGGATTTCGTGCTCGCAGACGCCGGCGAGCTTCGAATGGGCCGGGCGGCAAGGCTATTCGGTGCTGACCGTGGCCTATCGCGGCACCGACATCCTGGTGAAGAACAATCAGCTCTATCGCGACGCGTGGAAGGCGGCCGGCCATCCGCCCGGGCAGGAGCGCATTGCCGCGCATTACCAGGTCGTGTTGAGCGAGGACGGCAAGGAGGCGCGCGCCATCATCGCGAAGGCGCTCGAGCGCTATCTCGGCGCCACGACGCATACGCTCGACCGCGTGCGCGAGGATCGCGAGCGGACCAGCCAGGCCGAGTACCATGCTGCCAACAAGCAGATGCTCGACATCGAAGGGATGCTGGCGCAATGCCGCATCATCGCCGGGACGCCCGACGAGGCGGTGCGGATCCTCGAGAAGGCGCAGGACATGATGGGCTTCACCCAGGTCGACTGCACCTTCTATTTCGGCGGCATCAGTTATGACCAGGCACAGCGCTCGCAGCGTCTTTTCGCGCGGGACGTGATGCCGCGTCTCAAGGACCGCGTCGCGAAGATCGCGGCCTAGCCCATCGCCAGATCGTCGCGGTGGATCATCTCGTCGCGGCCGCGATAGCCGAGGATCGCCTCGATCTCGCCGCTGCGATGGCCGGCGATGGCGCGCGCGTCGGCGCTTGAATAGGCGCTGAGACCGCGGGCCAAGGCGCGGCCTTCGCGGCTTCGCACCAGCACGGCATCGCCGCGTTCGAACTCGCCTTCGACCTTGAGGACGCCCGCCGGCAGCAGGCTGGTGCCGCGCTTCAACGCCGCCTCGGCGCCGGCATCGATGGTGAGCGCGCCCATCGGGTTCAGCGCGCCCGCGATCCAGCGCTTGCGCGCGGCGGGCGGCTCCGACGGCGCGATGAACCAGGTGACGCGCGCGCCGGCATCGATCGCGGCAAGCGGATGGAACCCTTCGCCTCGCGCGATCGCCATGCGGCAGCCGGCGCCCATGGCGATACGCGCGGCGATGAGCTTCGTCACCATGCCGCCCGAGCTCAATCCCGGCGGCGCCGCGCCCGCCATCGCTTCGATCGCCGGGGTCAGCTCGCGCACTTCGGCGATGTGCGCCGCCGCCCGATCGCGGCGCGGATCGGCGGTGTAGAGCCCGTCAATGTCCGACAGCAGGACGAGCGTGTCGGCGCTGATCATCTGCGCCACGCGCGCGGCCAGCCGGTCGTTGTCGCCGAACCGGATCTCCGAGGTGGCGACCGTGTCGTTCTCGTTGATGACGGGGACGGCGCCCAAGGCCAGCAATTGGTCGAGGGTGGCGCGCGCATTCAGATGCCGGCGCCGCTCCTCGGTGTCCTCGGGCGTCAGAAGGATCTGCGCGACGCCGATGCCGTGGCGGCCCAGCGCCTCGTGCCAGGCATGGGCGAGGCGGATCTGACCCGCCGCCGCGGCCGCCTGCTTTTCCTCGAGGCGCAGATTGGCGCCTTTGAGGCCCAGTTGATGGCGGCCCAGCGCGACCGCCCCCGACGAAACGATAAGCACGTCCTGTCCCCGCGCGCGGCACGCGGCGATATCCTCGACCAGCGCGCCGAGCCAGGCGGAGCGCAAATCGCCCGACGCATCGTCGACAAGGAGCGCCGATCCGATCTTGACGATGAGCCGGCGTGCCGATTGAAGGTCGGCGCTCACGACGCCAACGCCGGCTCGGTGTGCGCCGCGTCGATCACCTCGAGAAGCGCCGCCATCGCGACCGGAACGCCCGCGCCCGAGACGCCGGAGAGCGTCAGGACCGGGGCACGGCATGCGCGCTTGAGCTTCGCCTTTTTGGCGGCTAGCTCGCGCGGCGTCACCGCGTCGGCCTTGCTCAGCGCGGTGATCTCGCGCTTTTGGCCAAGCCCGTGGCCATAAGTCTCGACCTCGTGCCGGATGGTGCGCCAGGCACCGACCACGTCCTCTTGCGTCGCGTCGACGAGATGCAGGATGACGGCGCACCGTTCGACATGGGCGAGGAAGCGATGGCCGAGCCCCGCGCCGTCGCCCGCGCCCTCGATGAGCCCGGGCAAGTCGGCGAGCACAAATTCCCGGTCATCGACGCGCACCACGCCAAGCTGCGGCTTCAAGGTGGTGAACGGATAGTCGGCGATCTTGGGCCGCGCCGCCGAGACGGCGGCCAGCAAGGTCGATTTGCCGGCGTTGGGCAGGCCGACGAGGCCCGCATCGGCGATCAGCTTCAATTGCAGCCGCACCCAGCGCTCGGCTCCGGGCCAGCCGGGGCCGGCGCGGCGCGGCGCCTGATTGGTGGCGCTTTTATAGTGCGCGTTGCCGAAGCCGCCGTCGCCGCCCTTCAACAACACGCGCTGCTCGCCCGCGCGGGTCATGTCCGCGATCACGGTGACCGCGTCGTCATCGAGGATCTCGGTGCCGACGGGGACGCGCAGCACCACGGGATCGGCATCGGCGCCGGTGCGATTGGCGCCCATGCCGTGGCCGCCCTTTGCCGCGCGGAAATGCTGGCGATAGCGAAAGTCGATGAGGGTGTTGAGGTTGGCGACGGCCTCGACCACGATGTCGCCGCCACGGCCGCCATTGCCGCCGTCGGGCCCGCCGAACTCGATGAATTTCTCGCGCCGGAAGCTGACCGCGCCGGCGCCGCCATCGCCGCTTTGGAGATGGATTTTTGCGTGATCGAGGAACTTCATGGCGGGTCCGCCGCTGGACCCGGAGGCGCCTAGTCGGCGGCTTCGGGCTGGCGCGGCACCACCGAGATATAGACGCGCCCGCCCGTCGTGGTGTGGAACTCGACCGCGCCTTCGACGGTGGCATAGATCGTGTGGTCGCGGCCCAGCCCGACATTGCGGCCGGGATGGAACTTGGTGCCGCGCTGGCGCACCAGGATGTTGCCGGAGACCACGGCCTCGCCGCCGAATTTCTTCACGCCGAGACGGCGTCCGGCGGAATCGCGGCCATTGCGCGAGGAACCGCCTGCTTTCTTGTGCGCCATGTCCCGGTCTCCCTAGCCTTCGATGCCGGTGATGCGCAGCACCGTGTGCGCCTGACGGTGGCCATTCTTGCGCCGGTAGTTGTGACGCCGCTTCTTCTTGAAGATGATCACCTTGTCATCGCGCGATTGCGCCACGACCTCGGCCGTGACGGTGGCGCCCGCGAGCGTGGGCGCGCCGGTGCGGGTCGCCTCGCCATCGGCAACCATCAGCACCTCGTCGAGGGTGACGCTCGCGCCCGGCTCGGCCGCGAGCTTTTCCACCTTGATAAGGCCGTCGACGACGACCCGGTATTGCTTGCCGCCGGTGCGGACGATCGCGAACATGGTAGGCGCGCTTCGTGCTGAATGTGAAACGGACGGGAACCCGCACCCGTCCGTGAGGGGGCGACTATAGCGGCGGGGAGAAGGCTGTCAACTCCGCCCCGGCGTTGCGGCCCGAGGGCGCCCTCTGCTATAGCGGCCGCCGGCCGCGGAGAGGTGCCGGAGTGGTCGATCGGGGCGGTCTCGAAAACCGTTGTGCCCCTTGCGGGGTACCGAGGGTTCGAATCCCTCCCTCTCCGCCACCTGTTGAGCTATGGATATAGAATCTGAAACGCTTTGAAGAACTTGGCATCATTCACCCCCCTCATCCGACCCTCCGCCGTCACATCTCGAGAACGAATCTGGGGTCGAAGGCCGGATTGAGTTCGGCGGGGAAATAGCCGCGCGGATTGCATACAACACGCGTCTTGCCGATCCGATAGTCGAAAGAGTCGTGCATGTGCCCATGAATCCATAGTGGTGGCTGATAGAGTTCGATCATCGGCTCCAGGTTGGATGCGAAGGCAGGATTGAGCGGATTGGATCGAAACTTTTCTGCTATCGATCTGCGCGATGGCGCATGGTGTGTTATGACGATTGTGGCGCCGTCGAAGGGCTGTCGAAGATTGTCGTCGAGAAATTTCAGTGCTGCCCGATGCAGTCGGACCGTATCGGAGGGAATCAATCGGCGCAGTTCGTAACCGCGCTCGATCCTAATGGATCGAAAATCCTCGAGCTCATTCTGGGCAACCCCCATTGAATGCTCTGGTGTGCCGTCGAGACGGAAGTCCGTCCAGAGGATCGCGCCTAAGAGGCGGACTCTCTCCCCGGTTGCCAGGGTGAGAGTTCGTATGTTCCTCTCCAGAAAGCTGACACGGCCGTTCGTCGCGTTCGCCTTTTCCCGGTTTTGAGCGATGGTGCGAAAAAGTTCATGGCCATAGGACTCGTGGTTCCCGCCGATGAGGACCGCGGGGATCGAGAAATGGCGCGCTACCCAATCGACACCGAGTGACCCAAGGTGGACGTCGCCGGCGAGGATGAGAATGTCGGCGTCGGGCTGAGGCGGCGAGAAATAGAAGTCGAGCTGTTTCACCTTGTTTTTGCCTCCGCCCCGCTGGTCTGCAGCGGCCGAGTCGAACTCGAGGTGAAGATCGCTCATTACGGCCACTCTCATGGCAATCTCCGCGACTTGGCGGCAATCCTCAAATAGGACGGGCTAGGTTGAAAGCGGCGGTTGGATGTATCTGAGGTGACGTTCATAGCTACCGCGCCTCTCCTGCAATGAGAGCATCGAGCGGCAGAGAGCAACACTTACGGTTCGTCGCTCTGGCCGCCCAGCGGTAGGAGTCATCAGCCTCTTCGGCGGAATAGGGGGACTCCATCCCCTTTCGCGCGCAGGATTGATCGCAGGCGCGGGTGCCGTCAAGCCGCTCTCGGGCCGGTCGAGCATCAAAGCTGTTGACAGGCTTCTCTCGTGCGGCCATGTTGACGGCAGGTGGTGGAGTTCACCTTGTAACCGCCCTCGGGGCTGATGACTCCTTCTAGCGTCACAGGACGATAGGAGGAGTTTGCGTGTTTAGGCCCCTGACATCCACTTTGAGAGCATGTGCGAACCGGCCGTCTCGGCCGATCAGCAGCCCGCGAAGGACCGCTGGAGATTCGCCATGAACACGCGCGACATTCTGCTGCAGATCGGTCAAGTGTTGACCGTTTTGCTCCTGGGGCCGCTGCTCCAGGGCATCATTCTCCAATTCGAAGAACGGGTGCAGCGCGGCCAGGGTCCGGGCATCTTTCAGCCCTACCGCGACCTCTGGAAGCTTTTCCATAAGCAGATCGTCGTTCCAGACAGCTCCTCGTGGCTGTTCTGGGTGCCGCCCGTCGTTGCGTTCACATGCATGCTGACGGTGCCGATCCTGATACCGGTACTGACGGATTTTCCGCTTCCGCTCTCCGACATGGGCGACATCCTGGGCGGCGGCCTTATCCTGACGCTCGGCTCGTTCCTAATCATCCTTGCCGGTCTCGACACATCGAGCGCCTATGGCGGCATTGGCTCGAGTCGCGCTGTCATGGTGTCGATCCTGGCAGAGCCGACCCTGATACTCGTCTTCGTCGGGATTACGCTCCTTGCCAAGGCGATGATCCCGTTCGTCGTCAACCACCTGCTGGTCGCGAGTTGGCCCGTCTACTGGAGCCCGGCGCATCTCTTTCTCGTTACCGCCTTCTTCATCCTCTTGCTCGTCGAGACTGACCGCATGCCGATCCATTCGAGCACGCATATCGAGGTCTACATGATCGAAGAGGCCCGCATTCTCGAATATTCGGGACCGCTTCTCGGTCTCCTCAAATGGGCGTCCTCCATGAAGCAGTTCATCCTCTACTCGATCTTCTGCAACGTCCTGCTGCTGCCATGGGGGCTGTCGCTCAAGGGAACCGCAATCGGCGCGATCGGTGCCGCGGGCGGTCTCATCCTCAAGTTCACCCTCGTCGCCTGCGCCGTTGTGTTCGTGGAGACGGCTCAATCTCGGCTCCGTTTCTATCGGTATCAGGAGCCGCTTGCCGCCTCATTCCTGTTGGCCGTCCTGGCAATCATTGGCACGCAGCTGAGCTAGCCCATGCTTATGCAGCACCTCGACCCTTTAGCGTCTTCGCTCTTCAGCCTCCTCGCGATCGCGAGTCTGCTGCTCTCGTTCGTGATGCTCGGCTCGCGCTGGCTGAAGAACTATCTCTATGCCTTCGCAGCGGAGTCGTGGGCGATTGCTGCACTCTCGGTCGTCATCGGCTTCTACGGCAACTACCCGGAACTCTATCTCATCGCTATCCTGACCCTGCTCTTCCGGGGCTTGCTTCTGCCCTACCTCATTTGGCGAATCATCCGTCGGCTCGACGTGGACCGCGAAATCCACGAGATCCTTCAACCGAGTTCGGGACTGGTGATCGGCGCGCTCTTCGTCATGTTCGCGTTAGCCGTTGCGTATCGCGTTGCAGGCCAGTTCCACCTTGAGCTGACGGTGGCCGTGCTCGCGCTCACGGTAATGCTGTCGATGAAGCTGATCGGCTTTCTGATGCTGGCGGTCCGGCACGAGGCGATCAGTCAAATCCTCGGCCTTCTGGTGCTCGAGAACGGCATTTTCCTTGGCTCGCAAATTCTTGTTCCCGGCATGCCGCTGCTTATCGAACTCGTCATCCTGTTCGATCTGCTCATCATC
>DATJLY010000200.1:0-6720 GCA_035509095.1 Allostellaceae bacterium
GCGTGGCGCTGGCGGTCGAGCTCGGCTTGCGCGGCGTCTCGTGCGCGCTGATCGAGCGCCGCGTCGCGTTGCAGAACATCCCCAAGGGCCAGAACCTCACGGCCCGCACGCTCGAGCATTTCCATTTCTGGGGCATCGAGCAGGAATTGCGCGCCTCGCGATTCTTGCCCGAGAACTATCCGATCAGCGGCATCGTCGCCTATGGCAACCTCATGAGCGACTATTGGTACGCGCCGCCGCGCGGCGAGCTGGTCGGTCCCTATTATTTCCGGCCGATCGACCGGCTGCCGCAGTATCAGATGGAGAAGGTGCTGCGCGCGAAGATGGAGACGCTCCCGACCGTCGACAGCCGGTTCGGGTGGTTCGCCGAGCGGATCGAGCAGGATGGGAACGGCGTGCGCGTCGCGATCGCCGAGCAGGGCGGCAGCGGGCGCGCGGTGCTCGAGGGCGACTACCTCGTCGGCTGCGATGGCGGCCATTCGATGGTGCGCGAGCAGGTTGGCATCGAGCGGGGCGGTGCCGATTTCGACCAGATCATGGTGCTCGCCGTGTTCCGCTCGCGCGCGTTCCATGAAGGGCTGAAGCGCTTTCCCGAACGGTCGACCTACAATGCGTTGCACCCGGACAATAAGGGCTATTGGCAGTTCTTCGGGCGCATCGATGTGGGCGAGGGCTTCTTTTTCCACGCGCCGGTGCCGGCGGGCACGACAACCGACAATTTCGACTTCAAAGAGCTGCTCTACCGGTCCGCGGGATTCCGCTTCCCGTGCGAGTTCGATCATCTGGGCTTCTGGGACCTGCGCGTCTCGGTCGCCGAGAAATACCAAGTGGGGCGCGTCTTCATCGCCGGCGACGCTGCCCACAGCCATCCGCCCTATGGCGGGTTCGGCCTCAATAACGGGCTCGAAGACGTGACCAATCTCGGCTGGAAGCTCGCCGCGCGGCTTCAGGGCTGGGGCAGCGACGCGCTATTGGAGTCCTATAGCGAGGAGCGCCGCCCCATTTTCAAAGAGACCGGGCAGGATTTCATCGCCCATCGCATCGAGACCGATCGCGCCTTCCTCGACCGCTACAGCCCCGAGCGCGATCGCGCCGAATTCGAGCGCGCCTGGAAGGATCGCGAGACCGCGGTCGATCCCTTCGTGCGCACCTACGAGCCCAACTACGAGGGATCGTCGGTGGTGATGGGACCGCCCGGCGGCAAATGCTCGGCGCATGGGACGCACAGCTTCCTGGCGCGCGCGGGGCACCACCTGCCGCCGCAATTGCTGACCTCGGGCCGCAACGTGTTCGAAGAGCTTGGGACCGGTTTCTCGCTGCTCGCCTTCGGCGCCCAGGATGGATGGGTCCGTGCCTTCGACGATGCCGCGCGGTCGCTGGGCGTGCCGCTGAAAATCGTGCGCGACAGTTTCTCGGGCGGCCGCGAGGCTTATGCCCATCGCCTCATTCTGGTGCGGCCCGACCAGTACGTCGTCTGGATCGGCGACGCGGCTCCCGCCGACGCACGCGCGGTCCTCGCAAGAGTATCCGGGCGGGCCTAGCTCATACCCGCAGGGCGTGGCACGCGGCGAGCGCGGCCGTGAACACGGCAAGCCCGCCCGCCTGATGCAGCACGGCGACCGGCACCGGCACCACCAACAGCAGGGTCGCGATCCCGAGCCCGACCTGGACCAGCGCCAGGACGGCGAGCCAGTGCACCGGGCGGGGCGCCGGCGGCGTCGCGACAGATGATAACCAGAGCAGCAGCACCGACCCCAGCGTGGCCGCCGCGAGGACTCGGTGGTCGAACTGGACAGCCACGAGATTATCGAAGAAATTCAGATATCTAGGTGTCAAGTGCCAATAGCCCGGCGGGACCCATTGCCCTTCCATCAAGGGGAAGGTGTTGTCGAGATACCCCGCCCTTGTGCCGGCGACGAAGCTTCCCGCGACCATGGTGACCGCCACCAGCGCCAGGACCACCCAGGCCCAGGCGCGCAAGCCCGGCCGCGGCGCCGCCGAGGGGTAAGGCGACCGCAGATCGAGCGCCACCCATAGCATCGCCGCATAGATCAGCACCGCCATGGCAAGATGGATGGCGAGCCGGTACTGGCTTACCTCGATCCGGCCCTCGAGGCCGCTCGAGACCATGTACCACCCGACGACGCCCTGAAGCGCGCCCAGCGCGAAGATCATCAGAAGCTTCGGCACCAGCGGCCCCCGGATCGCGCCGCGCATCAGGAACCACAGGAACGGCAGCACAAAGACGACCCCGATGAGGCGGCCCAGAAGCCGGTGCACATATTCCCAGAAATAGATGCCCTTGAACTGCGCGAGCGTCATGCCCTCGTGGATCGCACGGTATTGCGGAATCGCCTTGTAGCTGCGAAACGCCTCCTGCCATTCGGCATGGTTCAGCGGCGGCAGGATTCCGCTGACGGGCTGCCATTCCGTGATCGAGAGGCCCGATTCGGTAAGCCGCGTGATGCCGCCGATGATCACCATCAGGAACACCATGGCGCAGCAGACGAAAAGCCACGCCGATATCCGCTGCTCGTCGGTTCGCGGGCGGACGATCGCTTCGTCGTCGAGGGTGAGCGCCGGCGCGTGCTTCATGCCGCCCTCTATATAGCGAACTTGCTTGTCCGCGCGGGGCGAATGGTGGGACTCTTGGTCGCATGAAGCCATCGGACGAGGCGCGCTTTGCCGCCGCGCGCGAACTCGAGCGCGCCGGCCGGACCGAAGAGGCGCGCCTCGCCTATCTCGCGCTTCTGGCGGACGCGCCGACCCATTTCGGCGCGCTCACCAATTTGGGCGCGCTGCTCCTCGCCGCGGGCTTTTCGAGCGCCGCCCGCACCGTCTACGAGCAGGCTGTGGCGCATCATCCGGACCGCGCCTCGGGGCATGTGAACCTTGCCAACATCCTTGCCGAGGCGGACGAGACCGGCCGCGCACGGGCGCATTATGAAGCCGCGCTTGACCGCGAGCCCGACCTCGCCGACGCCCATCGCGGCCTCGCCAACCTCCTCGAAGCGCTAGGCGAGCCCGAGACCGCGCAGCGCCACCGCGACCGCGCCTATCGGGGCCGCGCGGTGACGCCGCTCCCTTATCGCGGCATGGGCCCCGGCACGCCGCTCTTGTTGCTGATCTCGGCGCTGGGCGGCAACGTGCCGACACGGCCTCTCATCGACGACCGGATCTTCCGCGTATCGGCGCTTGCGGCCGAATACGCGGACCTGACCGCGCTGCCGCCGCACGCGCTTCTTTTCAATGCCGTTGGCGACGCCGATCTCGCGGGGGCGGCGCTCGATGCGGCCGAGCGCGTCGCGGCATCGAGCAACGCGCCGCTCATCAACCCGCCGGCCGCGGTGCGCTTCACCGGCCGTGCCGAGACTGCACGCCGGCTCGCCGGCATCGCGGGCTTGCGTACGCCCCGTATCGTGCTCGCGGAGAAGGTGCGGGTCACCCCCGATCGGCTCGCGGCGCATGGCATCGTTCCGCCCCTCTTGCTGCGTAGTCCCGGCTTTCACACCGGCCGGCATTTCGTGCGCGTTGAAAACCCGGCGGAGCTCGAAGCCGCGGCGGCGGCGCTTCCGGGTCGCGCGCTTTTCGCGATCGAGTATCTCGACGCGCGCGGGCGCGACGGCAACGCGCGCAAATATCGCGTGATGATCGTCGATCGGCGTCTTTATCCGCTCCATCTCGCGATCTCGCGCGACTGGAAGGTGCATTACTTCACCGCCGACATGGAGGCGTCGGAGGCGCACCGCGCCGAGGAAGCGGCGTTCCTTGCGGACATGAACGCGATCCTTGGCGAGCGCGCGCGGGCCGCGCTCGAGGCGGCGGCGGCGCGGCTCGGCCTCGATTACGGCGGCATCGATTTCGCGCTGTCGCCAGAAGGCGACGTGCAGGTGTTCGAGGCGAATGCCACCATGGTGGTCAACCCGCCGCCGGCCGGCGCGCGGTGGGACTATCGCCGCGCCGCAGTGCAGCGCGTGCTCGATGCCGCGGGTCGGATGCTCGCGGAACGGGCCGGGATCGTGGCCAGATAGGCGCGGTGCGTCCTTCGACTTCGCTTCGCTTCGCTCAGGATGAGGACCGTTCTTCGCCTCATCCTAAGCGGAGCGCCGCAGGCGCGCAGGCGAAGGACGCCGCGGCCAGACAGGGGCGGTGCGTCCTTCGACTTCGCTTCGCTTCGCTCAGGATGAGGACCGTTCATCGCCTCGTCCTGAGCGGAGCGCCCGCAGGCGCGCAGGCGAAGGAGGCCGGCCTAGCCCCTCAGCACCGAGGCCATCAGATCCTCGGGGCTGATCCGGAACGCGGCGCCCGTGGGGCAGGCGCGCACGCAGGCGGGACCACCCTCGACCCCGGCGCACAGGTCACATTTGACGGCGCGCTTGACGCCGGCCGAGGCCGCCGCGTCCCCCTCGTCCCGTTCGCCCAGGCCGAACAGAAGCCGGAACATCAGGCCCCATCTCGGCGCCGGCTTTGCCGAGCCCATCCCGATCACGCCATAGGGACAGTTGCGCTCGCAATTGCCGCAGCCGGTGCAGGTGTCGTCGATGACCACCTCGCCGGAAGCCGTCCGCCGAATCGAATCGGTCGGGCAGTCGTCCATGCAAGGCGGATTCTCGCAATGCCGGCACGCGACCGGCAGATGCATCGCATCGAAGCTCGGGCCGGCCTCGCGGTCGAGACGCCTGACCCCGTCATGGGTGTCGGCGCAGGCCTTCTCGCAGTTGTTGCAGTGAACGCAGCGAGACTGGTCGATCACGAGCAGGTTGGACGCTTCGGGGACCCGCTCGCGGACGAGGAAGGCGACGAGGCCGCGCGCGCCCGGTCCGGTATCGCGCCAGAAGAGCCCGCGTTCGCGCCGGTCGAGCTGCTCTTCGAGCGCTTCTTTGAGACGGGGGCGGGCGTCGATCAACGCGCGCATCGGGCGGGCGCCGATCCTGATCGCCTCGGTCGCGCACACCGCCTTGACGGTGGCCGAAGACGGCTGGCGCCAAAGGACGGCATCGGCGCCGACGTGGTTGCCGGCAGGCAGGTAGTCGACGACGGTCTCCTTGCCGTCGATCCGGCGCGACACGGTGACCGCCCCTCGGCGGAGGAGAAAGCAGGCGTCGGCCTCGTCTCCCTCCTTCATCAGCACGTCGTTTGGCGCGAACGAAACGAGCTTCGACCGCGACACGAGCGCGGCAAGATCATCGTTCGAGATGGTCGGCGCCAGATGCGTCTTGATGAGAAGAATCGCCGCGACATCGTCGATCCGCTGCTTCAGCGCCGGGACCAGGCGGATCAATCGCAGTATCTGGGTGCGTTCGATCTCGAGCAAAAGCGCGGGGGACCGCGCCACCGCCGTGACCGCGCGCGGGCGGCCCGAGATGAACCCCATCTCGCCCACGAATTGTCCGGACTTGAGCGTGACCACGTCGCGCGGGTCATCCTCCTCGACCCGGAGCCCGACCTCGCCGGCGAAGATCCAGAACAGGGAATCGGCATAGTCGTTCTGCCGGAAAATGACGTCGCCGGCGCCGACCATGCGGATTTCCGACCGGACGAGGCATTCGCGCACCTGCTGGTGGGTGAGCGGCGCCGCAAGCTGCATGCGCCGATGCACCATCGCGACCAGCTCGTCGACCGTGATGGGCACGCCGGCCTGGTCGAGCTTTTCCTTGAGCAGCGGCGCGTCGATGGGCGTGACGAGGTTGCCAAGGATATGCTCGATGACCTCGTAGCCCTGCTGAAGGCAGTGCTTGATGAGCGGAAATCCCGCCAGCGCGCCAACGACATAAAGGCCCGGGACGTTCGATTCATAGGTCTCGGAAAGATAGGGCAGCGCATCGGGATCGTTGCTGACGAACGTGATGCCGGCGCGTTCGAGCCAATCCGGGCGCGATTCGGTGCCGATGCGCGCGATGATGCGGTCGCAGTCGAGCCGCAGATCGCCCGACGCCGTGGCGAGCATGACGTGGCCGACGCCGATCCGCAGCGGCTTGGCCTGCGCCACCTCGCGCACCAGGCCGCTCTTGATGGCGCTTCTGAGGCGGGTGAGGTTGGCCGGCTTGGCGCGGGGATAGTCGCGGCCGCGATTGACCAGCGTGACTTGGTTGAAGGGAGCCAAGGCCAGCGCGGTCTCGATCGCGGCGTCGCCGGCGCCCGTCACGACCACCGCTTCGCCGCGATATTCGTCGGGATCGTCGAGTTGATACTGCACGAACGGAAGGTCGGCGCCGGGGATCGCAAGCTTGCGCGGATTGCCCTGGACGCCGATCGCGACCACGACATGTTCCGCGGTGACGCAGTCGCCATCGGCCAGCGTGACCGCGAAGGCGCCGCGCTCACCCGCGATCGACACCACGTCGGCATTGTGGCGGGTATTGACTTGCGCCACCTCGATGTCGCGCTCCCAGGTCTCGATCACCTCTTCGCGCAAGCCTTCCTTGAAGCCGAGATCGCTCCGCAAGGGGAGGATCTCGGGCGACGCCATCACGTGCTTGCGTTTATGGAAATGAAAGACCGTGTCGGTAAGGTTGGGCCGGCGCTCCAGCAGCACATGCGACAGGCCGGTCTTTGCCGCCCGGGTGGCGGCGCTCATTCCCGCCGGCCCTGAGCCTACGATCACCACACCAAAATCCGAACGCATCAATCCCCCCCATCGCCGTGACAACCGGCGATGCACCACCATCCCATTGATCCCTGATTGATCGTGTCCATGATCCCCCCCTGATCATGGACACG
>DATJLY010000201.1:0-6842 GCA_035509095.1 Allostellaceae bacterium
CGCCTCATCCTGAGCGGAGCGGACGCCGTCCGCGAAGTCGAAGGACGCATGGACGACGGTCCCGCTATGCCTGATCGGCGGCCCGGACCGGATTGGCGAGCGTGCCGACCTCGTCGACATGGACGGTGATGAGGTCGCCCGCCTTCATGAACACTTTGGGATTGCGCCCATAGCCAACGCCCGCCGGCGATCCCGTCGTCAGCACGTCCCCCGGCATGAACCGGTACCAGCGCGCGTAATAAGCGATGAGCTGGCGTATGTTCCAGATGAGGTCCGACGTGTTCGAATCCTGCATCACCTTGCCGTTGATCGCCGTCACCATGTGCACGTCGTCGGGATCGGCGATCTCGTCCTTGGTCGCGATCGCGGGGCCCATCGGACAGAAGGTGGGGAGCTGCTTGCCCATCCGGTTCTGGTCCGGGTCCTTGGTGCGTTGAAACGCCTCGACCCAATTGCGCGCCGACACGTCGTTAATGAGGGTGTAGCCGATGACGCGGTCCATCGCCTCGGCCTCGGTGACATTGTGGCAGGGCGCGCCGAACACGACCGAGAATTCGCCTTCGAGGTCCATCATGTCCGGGCATTGCGGCGGCATGATGATGGGCGCGCCCGGCCCGATGATGGCGTTCACGTTCTTCATGAAGGCGTGCGGTTCCTCCTCGCCCTTGCTGTTCATCTCGGCGAGATGGCTTTTGTAGGCGCGGCCGTGCGACAGCACGATGCCGGGCCGCGGCACCGGCGCCAACAGCTCCACCTCCGCAAGCGGCCTCAGCGCCTTGGCGTGGCGCAGGCGCGCGGCGATGTCGCCCGTCACGCGGTCGACGAGGCGCCGCACCAGGTCGAGCCCCTCGGTTCCCGCCGCCAAAAGCTGCGGCATCGCTGGCGGGACCCAGCCCGCAAGCGGCAGGATCGGAGCGGCCAGCGCGAAATCGAGCACATCAGCGCCGATCACGACACCGGGACGGCCGCCCGGCGGCACCGATAAAGTGACGAGCTTCATGGGGCCGCACCTTCCTTGGCGGCGCGGCGCGGGCGCTTCGTCTCCTTGATGTCGCCGCGCCCGAAATGCTCGTCGTAGCGGCCATGCCCGGTGCCCTGGCCTTCGCCGGCATATTGGAACTCCCACCAATTGCCGTCGCGATCGAGGAAATAGAAGCCGTAAGTGCCGTGATTGTCGGTGATCTTGGTCACCTTCTGGATGCCGTATTTGGCCTTGTGCTCGATCGCGAGCGCGTGGGCGCGGTCGACATCGGCGCGGCTGTCCATGTCGATGCCCCAATGGTTGCCCACTTTGAGCTGACGCACCCGGTCGCCCGCCTCGAGGCACACGATCGCCCAATAGCCGCCCTTCCGCAGCATCATCGCGCGCGGCGCGTGATGCACGCATTCAAGCCCCAGAAACTCCTCGTAGAACGGCCGCGAGGCCGCAAGCGAGCGGCACTCGAGCGTCCCGTGCGTCAGCATGCGCGGCCGGTTGAGCGGCTCCACGCGCGTCTCTTCCAATGTATCGATCGTCATGTCCGACCTCCAAAAAAACGGCCGCGATAAGAGAAATCCTCGATCCCGGATTCGACCACCCACGCGACCAACGCGTCATGGCGCGGCATCCACACATCGCGGAAGCTCGCGACATAGCGCAAGAGCTTCTCGAGCTGCGCCGCGACGAGCGGCTTCCCCTGGGGCCAGGCGCGGTCGGGCATGGCGTTCATGAAAGATCGATCGCGAAGCGCTTCAGATCGGCGAGCGCGCAATATCCCAGCGCGCCTTCATGCGTCGCGCGCAAGACCACGCGCGGCGCCATGCCGGCCTCGAACGCCTCTTGCCAGCGCGGCGCGCAAAGGCACCAGCGATCGCCTTCCTTGAGGCCGGGAAAGCCGTATTCCGGCATCGGCGTCGAGAGGTCGTTGCCGCGCGATTTCGAAAAGCCGAGGAACGTCTCTGTCATCACGACGCAGACCGTGTGCGAGCCCACATCCTGGGGCGAGGTGTTGCAGCAGCCGTCGCGGAAGAACCCGGTCATCGGACTGATCGAGCAGGATTCGAGCGTGCCGCCCAGCACGTTGCGCGCCGAACCGCCGCCACCTCGTCCGCGGCCATTGTCCCTGGGCATCGCCGCCTCCATCGCCAGCAAAGGCCCACAATAGCGCCCGCTGCGCGCCGCCAACAACCCTGCACGCCATCGCGCGCCCCGCGCTAGACTGCGAGGCAAAGGAGGCCGTTCATGAAGCTGATCCGATTCGAGAAACCGGGACCGCCGTCCGTGCTCCAATGCCTCGACGTGCCGGTGCCGGTGCCGCAAGCGGGCGACGTGCTGGTGCGCGCGCATTCGATCGGCGTCGGCATGCCCGACCTGCATATCCGGGCGGGCACCTATGGCTGGATGCCGCCGCTACCGGCGACGCCCGGCACCGAGATGAGCGGCACCATCGAGCGCGTCGGCCCCGGCGTCACTGATCGCCATGTGGGTCAGCATGTCTATGCCACGGCGCGCGAGCGGCCCCATCGCGGCGGCCACTATGCCGAGTATGTCGTGGCGCCGGCCGAAGCGACGTTCGTGCTGCCCGACACGGTCGACATGGAAGCAGCGGCGGCGCTCGCCAATTATCAGGTGGGCTATCACCTGCTGCGCGACGGCGCGCGCGCGATGAAGGGCCAGACCATTCTCATCCACGCCGCCGCGGGCGGGATGGGCAACGCGCTCATCGATTTGTCGCGCGCCATGGGGCTTTCGTCGATCGGCGTCGTCAGCACCGAGGAGAAGGCGAAGATCGCCCGCGACTTCGGCGCCCAGCACACGATCAACCGCAAGACCGAGACCGTGGCCGAACGCGTCGCCGCCGTGACCGGCGGGCGCGGCGTCGACCTCATCGCCGATCCGGTCGCGGGCCCGACCGTCGCCGGCAATCTCGCGCTGCTGGCGCCGATGGGGCTTCTCGTGATCTATGGCGGGCTCGGCGGACGCGAGCATGGCGACGTGCTGGCGGCGATGCGCGGATTGGGCCGCATATCGCCGGCGATCCGCACATTCAGCATCCATGTCTGGGATCATCTGGTCGAGGAGCGGCGCGCCGGGATGCGCGCCCTCATCGACATGCTGGCTCAAGGGCAGTTGCGACCGCGCATCCATGCGCGCCTCAAGCTCGCCGACGCGCAAAAGGCGCACGAGATGCTGGCGAGCGGGACCGTCGTCGGAAAGGTTCTGCTACAGCCCTGAAGGGTCAGCGCGCGGGCGCCGAGACCGGCTCGGTCGAGCCTGTGTCCTTCTCGCGCCAATCCCACCAGGCGCCGCCAAGGGCGACGAAAAGCTGGGCCGTGTCGAGATAACGCTGCGCACGGGCGCGCACATAGCCAAGCCGCGCCTGCTCCAGCTGACGTTGCGCGTCGAGGACCTGAAGGATGCCGATATTGCCCAGCGAATAGGAGCGGCGGTTCAGATCGAGCGAGGATTGCGACGCCGCTAAGGCCCGCTGCTGTGCGCTCAAAAGCTCCGCGTCATGCCCGAGCGCGTCGAGCACGTCCGCGACCTGGTCGAAGGATTGCAGGACGGTCTGCTCGTAGGTCGCGAGCGATGACTGGTACAGATCTTCGGCGCGCTGCTTCTGCGCCTCGAGCGCGCCGCCATGGAACAGCGGATAGGTCACCCCTCCGGTGACCGAGCCAACCTGATTCTTGAGCGAGAAAAGACTGTCCATCGAGATCGATTGTTGCGACAAGGCTGCGCTCAGCGTGAAGTTGGGATAAAGCTCGGCCGTCGCGATGCCGATCGCCGCGCTTGCGGCGTGAAGTTGCGCTTCCGACGCCAGGATGTCCGGCCGCTGCCGCACCAGATCGGACGGCAGCGTCACCGGCAGGTCGGTCGGAAGCGTCATCTTGTCGAGATCGAAATCGGGCGGCGACCAGTCGGCCGGAATCCGGCCCGTCAGCACCGCCAGCGCGTGGTCCGCCGCGGCAAGCGCCTGGCTCAAGGGCGGGCGCAGGGTCCGGTCGGTCTCGAGCTGTGCCTGCGCCTGCTCGATATCGAGCTGGGTCGCGGTGCCGGCATTCACCTCGGTCTGGACGAGTCTCAAGTTGGTCTGATCGTCGGCGATGATGCCGTCGACGGTCACTATTTGCGCGCGCAGCGAGGCGATCGTGATCGCTTGCGTCACCGCATTGCCGGTGAGCGACAGATAGGCCGCGTCGAGTTCGAAATCCGAGGCATCGGCCTGCGCCGCCGCCTGCTCGACGGTGCGCCGGGTGAGGCCGAACGCGTCGACCATGTAGCTGACCGTGCCGCCGACGCGGAAATTGTTGGAATAGGCGGGGAAGGTCGGCGGCAGCTTGGGCAGGCCGAAGGGCGTGCCGTTGATGTGCTGCCGCAACGCGGCGGCGTTCAGGTCGACCTGCGGGAAAAGCGGCCCCTCGGCCTCGACCACCGCCTGCTGCGCGGCCGCCAAGGTCGCCTCGGCAGCCGCGAGCGTGCGGTTGCCGGCGATCGATGCCTCGAGCACCTCGTTCATCGGCGGCGAGTGATAGAGGGTCCACCAATTGCCGGTGATCTTCTGGCCCAGCGCGAAATGCTGGTCCCCGGCGGGCTTTTGCTCGTCGGCCCCCGGCGTGTAGCGGGTTTCGGCCGGCGCCTTGGGCCGCAGAAAGTCCGGGCCCACGGTGCAGGAGCCGAGCAGCAGGCTCGCCGCCCCGACGGCGATGATCGATGTCCCTTTCACGTCGCGCCTCGTTACATGGATAGGGGCAGGCAGCAACCTTAGCGTGGCAGGTCCGACCGCCCCATCAGGAACTCGTCCACCGCCCGCGCGCATTGCCGGCCCTCGCGGATCGCCCAGACGACGAGCGATTGGCCGCGCCGCGCATCGCCCGCCGCAAAAACCTTCTCGAGCGACGTGCGGTAGTCGGTGGTGTTGGCCTCGATATTGCCGCGCGGGTCGAGCGCCAGCTTGAGCTGCTCGACAGCGCCTTTGTGCTCGGCATGGACAAAGCCGGCCGCGAGCAGAACGAGATCGGCCTTCACGTGGAACTGGCTGCCGGGAATCTCGACGGCCTCGATCCTGCCATCGGCGCCGCGCCGCCAATCGACGCGCGCCATCTCGAGGCCCGAGACGTGCCCATCGCGGCCGGTGAAGGATTTGGTCGAGACCGCCCAATCGCGCTCGACGCCTTCCTCATGCGAGCTCGAGGTCCTGAGCTTCATCGGCCAGTCCGGCCAGGTGACGAGCTTCTCCTCGTGCTCGGGCGGCATCGGCAGGATCTCGATCTGCGTCACCGAGCGCGCGCCGTGGCGGTTCGAGGTGCCGATGCAGTCCGAACCGGTGTCGCCGCCGCCGATCACGAGCACGTGGCGGCCGGTCGCAAGGATCCCGCGCGTCTCGTCGACGGGCTCGCCGGCGACACGGCGGTTCTGCTGTCCCAGGAATTCCATCGCGAAATGGATGCCGTCATTCTCGCGGCCCGGGACCGGGAGATCGCGCGGCACCTCGGCGCCGATCGTGAACACCACGGCATCGAACTCGCGCATCAGACGTTCGACCGGAACGCCTTGGCCGACATGGCTGTTGGGGTGGAACTCGACCCCTTCGGCGCGCATCTGGGCGATGCGGCGGTCGATCGTGAATTTCTCGAGCTTGAAGTCGGGAATGCCATAGCGGAGAAGCCCGCCGATCCGCGCCGCCTTCTCGAACACGGCGACCGCGTGCCCCGCGCGCGCCAATTGCTGCGCGCAGGCAAGGCCCGCCGGACCCGAGCCCACGACGGCGACGCGCTTGCCGCTGTGATGGGCGGCCACCACCGGCTCGACCCAGCCTTCGGCCCAGCCGCGCTCGATGATCGCTTGCTCGATCGTCTTGATCGTGACCGGCTGCTCGATCAGGTTGAGCGTGCAGGCCGCCTCGCACGGAGCCGGGCAGATCCGGCCCGTGAAGTCCGGGAAATTGTTGGTCTGATGGAGCGTCGCGAGCGCGGTCTTGAAGTCCGACTGATAGACCAGGTCGTTCCAGTCGGGGATGATGTTGTTGACCGGGCACGCGTGATGGCAGAACGGCGTGCCGCAATCCATGCAGCGCGCGCCTTGACGCCGCAACTCGTCGTCGGGCAGCGGGCGCACGAATTCGCGCCAATGCTTGACCCGGTCTTCGACCGGCGCGTAGGCGCGTTCCTTCCGCTGGAACTCGAGAAAGCCGGTCGGATCGCCCATCGGGTCAGACGCCTACCGCCACGCTCACTTCCGGCCGCTCGGTCGTGCGGGCGCGGGCCTGCATCTGCTGCAGCGCGCGGCGATACTCGACCGGCACCACCTTCACGAAGCGCGGCCGGAACGCCGACCACGCCGCGAGGATCATCCGCGCGCGCGAGCTGCCGGTATAGTCGGCGTGGCGCGTGATGAGCTGCCGCAAGAGCCGTGCGTCGCCGTCGGTCATCGCATGCGTGATGTCGACGAGGCCGTGCCCCGCGAGATCGCCCGAGCGATGCTCCATGATGTCGAGCGCTTCATCCTCGTCGGAGATGGGCTCGAGATCGACCATGGCCTGGTTGCAGTGCTCGGCGAATTTGCCGCGCTCGTCGAGGACGAAGGCGATGCCGCCGCTCATGCCGGCACCGAAATTGCTGCCGGTGTCGCCCAGCACCACGACGATGCCGCCGGTCATGTATTCGCAGCAATGGCTGCCGGCGCCCTCCACGACGGCGATCGCACCGGAATTGCGCACCGCAAAGCGCTCGCCGGCGACGCCGCTGAAATAGCATTCGCCGGAGACCGCGCCATAGAGCACGGTGTTGCCGACGATAATGCTGCGCTCGCGTGCGAGCGTGCTGCGGGCCGGCGGATAGACGATGAGCCGGCCGCCGGACAG
>DATJLY010000202.1:0-8321 GCA_035509095.1 Allostellaceae bacterium
GACTGACAGCACCAATAGACGGTTGCCGAGGGCGGCACGTTGAACATGGACGGATGGGTTGGTGGCGGCCGCTCGATCGGTTCGCAATAGACCGACAGGTTGGGCAGCCGCACGAGCCTTTCGGTATAGTGGTCCTGCCCGTCCGGCGGTTCCATGAGGTCGCTGCTTAGATAATAGTCGAGCGTCGGAAACCCGCTGGTGTTCGGGTGTCCCCAGGAATTGCACTGCACCGGCGCCAGCCGCATCGCCGCCAGGGCGTATGCGATCGGATTCATGCCGATCTCGGGATAAACGAGCACGTGCGGCGCATCGGCCAGTATTTCCGAACGCCACCAGGCGACGGAATCGCCGCCGCCTTGGACGAAGCGGTCGCATAGACCGCGCGCCTCGCTGGTGACGTCGTCCTCGCCCGTGCCGGTGAAGTAGGCGAAAACGCGAAACCGCCGGCGATCGAGCTGGCTGAGCCAGCCTTTGATCGGCATCTTCCAATTGGAATGCCGCTTGAAGCAGCCGCTGACGATGCCGACGCGCACGGGTTCCCCATCCATCGGGGGCGGCGGCAGCGGCGCCGGGGGGAAGCTTCTTGCCATGATCGCGCATACGAACGAGCCGTAAAGCGCCTGAAGCTCGCGATCGTTGCGGCCTTGATAAGCGAGGAAGAACGGCGGGGTGATGCTGATCGCCTTGACATAGTCGCTTGGGTTTGCGGCGGTGCCGGCCGAGCGGACGAGCGCGCGCAATCGTTGTTCATAGGCGCTGCGCCGCGACGAAAGCTCGCTTTCGTCTTCGTAGAGGATAGGCAACTCGGCCATGCACCGGGCGATTTCCGCCTCGGGATAATGAGGCCGGAGCGCCAACGCCTGGTCGAGACTTGCAAGAGCCTCGTCGGTGCGGTTGAGCTTGTGAAGCACGCTGCCGCGAAGCCAGTAGGCCTCGGCATCGGGCTTTACGGCGATCGTGCGGTCCAAGGCCTCGACCGCTTCCTCGTTGCGGTCGAGCATCTGGAGCGCGCTGCCGCGGTTGTAGAGGGCCTCGGCGAAATCCGGCCTGATCGCGACCGCTTTGTCCAATTCGGCCAGCGCCTCGGCCGCCCTCCCGAGATTGAGCAGCAGACCCCCAAGATTGCTCAACGCCGCCGGAAAGTTCGGAAAGATCGCGAGGGCGCGGCGAATGAGCTCGATCCCCGGCTCGGCCTCGCCCTGAAGCACAAGCACGATGCCGAGATGGTGCAGCGCGCGGTGGTTTCCGGGCTCGAGCTGCAGCAATCGTTCGAGAAGCCTGCGGGCCTCGCCCAGTTGTCCGGATTGCCGGTGACGGACCGCCGCCTGCAGCAGCGCCTCGCCATCGGGGATGGGATCTCCCATCCGCTAATGCACGTCGACCGGCGCCATCAAAAGGGCGCCGGGCGGCATCGCGAGACGCTGCAGCGCCGCTTCCAGCGTCTCGACCAAGGCCGGTGCTGCTTCCTCCGCGGCCGGCGCGTCGACCACGTCGCGCCCCATCGCGCGCGATAACAGGGCCCGGAGCGGACCTTGCGGGGCCGGATAGATCTTCACCGTCACGTCCGAATCGGCGGGTATGCCGGCCTCCGCCTTGGCAAGCGCGAGCGCGGTACTCATGCCGCCCAAAGCGTCGACGAGCCCTTTGTCCTTTGCATCGGCGCCCGACCAGACGCGGCCTTTGGCAACTGCCTCGACCGAAGCGGCGTCGAGCCTGCGGCCTTTCGCGACGCGATCCTTGAAGCCGTCATAGACATTGTCGAGCATCGCTTCGAAGCGGCTCGTTTGCGCCGGCGTGAAATCCTCGAAGCTGCTGTCGATCCCCGCATTGTCGCCGACCTGGACCGCGCTCCAGCCGCCGCCGATCTTGTTGAGCAGGCCCGCGAACAGGAACTTGCCCGCAAGCACGCCGATCGAGCCCGTTATGGTCGCCGGCTCGGCCACGATCTTGTCGGCCGAAGCGGCGATGTAATAGCCGCCCGACGCCGCGACGTCGCCCATGCTGACGACGATCTTCTTGCCGGCCTCCTTGGCGCGCATCGTCTCGCGCCAGATCGATTCCGACGCGACCGCCGATCCGCCGGGACTGTCGATGCGGAACAGGATGGCTTTCACGTCCTTGTCGCGCTCGGCGCTGCGGAACGCATCGATCAGGGTCTGCGAGCCGACCGTGCCCTCGCCGACGAGCGGGTTGGGGTTGTTGGCTCCCTCGGTGATCAGGCCCGACGCATAGATCAACGCGATCGTCGGGCCGCTTTTGTGCGGACGGCCCACCGCGGCGAGATAGCTCGCGAGCGACAGCGGCTTCTTGCTGCCGCCGGGACCCACACCCATCTCGGTCATGACCTCGTCGCTATAGCCGATATGGTCGATGAGATGCGCGGCGAGCGCCTCCTGCGCGAGGAGCGGACCGCGATCGACCAGCGCGCGCACCGTGGCGTCGTCGAGCTTCCGCGCGGTCGCGATGTCGTGGACGATCTGGTTCATGTCCGAGGTGAGAAGGGCCGTCTGCTGCTCGCGGTCGGCGGCGGTCATGGTCTTCTCGGTCAGCGGATCGGTCGCCGATTTGTATTGCTCGCGATGATCAAAGCGCGCCACCACGCCCAACAGGTCGAGCGTGCCGCGGAAATAGGTCCCTTCCGCGCGCAATCCGACGAGACCCACGAGCCCCAGCGGCTGCAGCCAGATCTCGTCAAACGCCGAGGCGAGGTAATAGCTCGAAGTACCCGAGGAAAAATCGCCGAAGCTGTCGGCGTCGATCACCGCGCGTTTGCCCTTGGCACGGAACGCGATGATGGCGTCGCGCAGTTCCTGTGCCTGCGCGAGGCCGATCGGGTCGCCGCCGGTATGGGCGATGAGGCCCTTGACGCGCGGGTCGTCGCCCGCCTTCTCGATCGCGTCGAGCACGTCCTTGAGCGGGGGGCGACCCGGCTGCAACAGCTTCGAGAGCGCGTTCGACGGCGGACCGTCGGGAAATCCGCCGCCGATATCGAGCGACAGGACGGTGCCGTCACTGACGGTGCCGCCGCCGCGGAAATGCCCCCACAGCGCAAGCCCCACACCGGCCGCGAAGCCGGCGAAGACGAGAAATCCGATCAGCGCGAAAAACCTGACGATGAAGCGCATCGCGGCCGGCCCTTCCTTTCACCCGCACTGAGCGCGATGACGCAAGAGATGATCGGCGAGCACGATCGCCAGCATCGCCTCGCCGATCGGCACGGCGCGGATGCCGACGCAGGGATCGTGCCGGCCTTTGGTGCTGATCTCGACCTCGTTGCCGTCCGTGTCGACCGTGCGGCGCGGCGTCAGGATCGAGCTGGTCGGCTTGACGACGAAGCGCACCACGATGTCCTGGCCGGTCGAGATACCGCCCAGGATGCCGCCCGCATTGTTCGAGAGGAACGCGACCTTGCCGTCGCGCATCCGCATCTCGTCTGCGTTTTCCTCGCCGCTCAACGCAGCCGCGGCAAAGCCGGCGCCGATCTCGACGCCCTTCACCGCGTTGATGCCCATCATCGCGCCGGCGAGATCGGCATCGAGCTTGCCATAGATCGGTTCGCCGAGCCCCGCCGGAACGCCCGACGCCACCAGCTCGATCACCGCGCCCGCCGACGAGCCGGCCTTGCGCACGCCGTCGAGATAGCCTTCCCAGAATTGCGCCGCCTGTCGATCCGGGCACCAGAAGGGATTGTCGTCGACCGCGTCCCAATCCCACCGCGCGCGGTCGATCCGATGTGGACCAAGCTGCACCAGCGCGCCGCGGATCGTGACGCCGGGCCCCAGCACCTTGCGGGCGATGGCGCCGGCGGCGACGCGGCAGGCCGTCTCGCGCGCCGAGGCGCGCCCACCGCCGCGATGATCGCGGATGCCGTATTTCGTCCAGTACGTATAGTCGGCATGGCCGGGCCGGAATTTCGCCTTGATGGCGTCATAGTCCTTGGAGCGTGCATCCTCGTTGTCGATGACGAGCGAGATGGGCGTGCCGGTGGTTTCGCCCTCGAACACGCCGGAGAGGATCTTCACCAGATCGCTTTCGCGCCGCTGTGTCGTGAAGCGCGACTGTCCCGGACGTCGCCGCTCCAGCCAGGGCTGAATGTCGGCCTCGGCAAGCGGAATGCGAGGCGGCACGCCGTCGACGACGCAGCCGATCGCGGGCCCATGGCTCTCGCCCCAGGTGGTGAAGCGGAAGACCTCGCCGAAGCTGTTGCCCGCCACCCGCGCCTCGCTAGACGACCGAGATGACCGGCGCGTCCGCGGCCTTCATGCCGACGACGTGATAGCCGCAATCGACGTGATGCACCTCGCCGGTGACGCCGCTGGCGAGCTCGCTGACCAGGTAGACGGCGGCGCCGCCCACCTCCTCGATGCCGACATTCCGCTTCAGCGGCGAATTGTACTGGTTCCATTTGAGGATGTAGCGGAAGTCGCCGATGCCCGACGCGGCGAGGGTCTTGATCGGCCCGGCCGAGATGGCGTTGACGCGGATATTGTCCTTGCCGAGGTCGACCGCGAGATAGCGCACGCTCGCCTCGAGCGCGGCCTTGACGACGCCCATGACGTTGTAGTGCGGCACGACCCGCTCGGCGCCGATATAGCTCAAGGTCAGGAGACAGCCGCCAGGCCGCATCAGCGGCGCCGCGCGCCGGCAGATATCGGTGAAGGAATAGCAGGAGATTTCCATGCTGCGCACGAAATTGGCGCGCGTCGTGTCGACATAGCGGCCTTTGAGCTCGTTCGATTCGGAATAGGCGACGGCATGGACCAGGAAATCGAACTTTTCCCACCGCTCGGCGATCTTCTGGAACACCGAGGCGACGCTCGCCTCGTCGCTCACGTCGCAATCCATGACGAAGTCGCTGCCGAGCCGTTCGGCCAACGGCCGCACGCGCTTGGCGAATACGTCGCCTTGATAGGTGAAGGCAAGCTCCGCGCCGTGCTCGGCGGCCGACCGTGCGATCCCCCACGCGATCGAATGGTCATTCGCGACGCCCATGATGAGGCCTCGCTTGCCGGCCAGCAGCGCCTTTCCGTCGGTCATTCCTGCTCACTCCGAGGGCGGTGGCGGTCGTCGCCGGTGGTTCGGTCATCCTACACGATGGGCCGGGGCGGCGGAAAGCACCCCACCCCATTTGACGAGTCTCAGATGGCCGGGCCACGGACCTTTCCCGCCTGCCGCAGCGCCCAGCGCTCGAGCGCGGCCATCAGCTCGGGGTCGGGTGGATCGGGCAACATGATGCGAAGCTTCACATATTGGTCGCCGCCGACTCCGCCCGCCTCGATGCCCTTGCCCTTGAGGCGGAGCTGGGTCCCGGTGTTCGATCCTCGCGGCACCTTCACGCTCACATCGCCATGGATGGTTGGCACGGTGATCGAGGCGCCCAGCACCGCGTCGGCGAGCCCCACCGGCACCTCGAGATGGATGTCGCGATCGATGCGGGTGAAGTGGGGGTGCGGCTCGACCATGATCTCGAGCAGCGCGTCGCCCGCCTGCGCGTCGCGCAGGCGCAATGTCTGCCCGGTCGCGATACCCGCGGGAATCTTCACCTCGACCGAGCGTCCATCGGCGAGCGCAACGAGCCGTGTGCCGCCCAGCGCGGCTTCGAGAAAGCCGATACGCAAGGTCTGGGGCGTCGGTATCCCGCGGGTCCGCGTCCGCGCGGCCCCCGCGCGGCGGCCGCGGCCGAAGAATTCCTGGATCACGTCGTCGAGCGACACGCCATCGCCGCGCGCGCTGCGCGCGAAGGCCCGTTCTCGGCCATCGGCATCGATCTCGCCCCGGTCATAGCGTTGGCGCTTTGCCGGATCCGACAGAAGCTCGTTGGCGGCGTTGAGCTCGCGGAACTGCTGCTCGCGCGCGCGGTTGCCGGGATTGAGGTCGGGATGAAGCCGTTTCGCCAGGCGACGGAAGGCGCGCTTCACATCTTCGTCGGAAGCAGTCCTCGGAATGCCGAGGACCGTGTAGGGATCACGCATCGCCGCTATAGTATGGTGCGTAACGCGCAGCGCCAAGGCATCCCGTGTCACAAATCCCCGAGTCGCAGCCCTTTGACATCTTTCAGCGCTGGTTTGCCGAGGCACGGGGCGCCGAACCGCTGGCCGAGGCGGCGAGTCTCGCGACCGCGGATGCCGGCGGCGCGCCCTCGGTGCGGCTCGTGCTGGTGAAGGAGATGGGGCCAGGCGGCTTCGTCTTCTACACCAATATTGACAGCCGCAAGGGCCTGGAACTGGCGCGCAACCCGCGCGCGGCCTTGTGCTTCCACTGGAAATCGCTGCTTCGTCAGGTGCGGATCGAGGGCGCGGTAGGGATCGTGAGCGACAAAGAGGCCGACACCTATTTCGCGACACGGGCGCGCGAAAGCCAGATCGGCGCCTGGGCTTCGCGGCAGTCGCGCCCCTATGCCGACCCGGACGAGCTCAAACGGCTCGTCGGCGAGGTGGAGCGCCGCTACGCGGGCGGGCCGGTGCCGCGGCCCGAGAACTGGACCGGCTATCGCGTGACGCCCGACCATATCGAGTTCTGGCAGGACCGCCCGCACCGGCTCCACGACCGGCTCGTCTACCATCGCGATGGGGCAGGCTGGCGAACCGAGCGACTTTTCCCTTAGACTCCCGCCATGAGCCCGGCGCGCAAGACCCTGCTCCTTACCGGTGCCAGCCGCGGCATCGGGCACGCGACGGTGCGCCGCTTCAGCGAGGCCGGCTGGCGCATCATCACCACGTCGCGCGAGGACGTTCCGGCCGATTGCAAGCGCGATCCCAATTGGACCCACCACATCCCGGCCGATCTCGCGGACCCGGTCGAGGTCGACCGGTTCGTCACATCGGCAGCGGCGCTTCTCGGCGATGGGGCGCTCGACGCGTTGGTGAACAACGCGGGCGTGTCGCCGAAGACGCCGTTCCACGAGCGGCTCGGCTGCCTCAACGGCGACATGGCCGATTGGCGCGCCGTGTTCCAGCTCAATTTCTTCACCCCGCTGGCGCTGGCGCGCGGGCTCGCGGCGCCGCTCGCGCGCGGCAAAGGCGCGATCGTCAACGTCACCTCGATCGCGGGCCATGCGGTCCATCCCTTCGCGGGCTCGGCCTATTCGACCTCGAAGGCGGGGCTTTCCGCCCTGACGCGGGAGATGGCGGTCGATTTCGCGGCACTCGGTGTGCGCGTCAACGCGGTGGCGCCGGGCGAGATCGAGACACAGATGCTGTCGCCCGAGACCGAGGTGCTGATCCCGCGCATCCCGCTCCATCGCCTGGGCGCGCCCGAAGACGTGGCGGCGACGATCTTCTATCTGTGCTCGTCCGATTCGGGCTACGTCACCGGCACCGAGATCTACGTCACGGGCGGGCAGCACCTTTATTGAGCCCATCGAGCCGCGCTTCGAGCGCGGCGATATCCTGGTCAAGCCAGGCGCGGAATTCCGGCGGCGCGGCTTCCTGTCCGCGCCGCAGATCCTGGAGGCGGGCAATCTCGGCCTCGAGGGAGTCCGCGATATGGGCGATCTGCGCGCCCTGTTCCTCGCACGGCAGCAGATGCAGGAAGCGAAGCTTCAGCAGCAGCGCGAGGCGGTTCATGTCTCCCGACGGAGCGCGGAGCTGCGCCCGGAGCAGCGCGCCAAGCGCCACGCGGCCCGCCTCGGTGATCTCGAGCACCGCATTGTCCGCCATGCCGGTGCCCGATCTCGACGCGACCAGCCCTTCGAGCCGCAGCAGCTCGAGCGGCGTCCCCATCAGCTCGAGCGACGGGCCGGTGATGCAGCTCGTGAAATGCCGCACCTCGGCCGCGAGATCGCCATAGCGGCGCGGCGTCTCGGCGAGCAGCGCCAGCGAGGCGAGCCGCACCGCTTCGGTCGGGATGAGGGAGTTGTCGCGGAACAACGGCGCCGCCTTGCCTCAGGCGACCCGGCGGATCGCGAGCCGCGACCACACGTCCCGCAGCGCGTCGACGAGCCGCTCGATGTCGGCGTCCGAATGCTGCGGCGACGGGGTGAAGCGCAGCCGCTCGGTCCCGCGCGGAACGGTCGGGTAGTTGATCGGCTGGACATAGATGGCGTGCCGCTCCATCAACTCGTCCGAGGCGTCCTTGCAAAGCCGCGCGTCGCCCACCAGCACCGGCACGATATGGCTCGGGCTCGGCAGGGCTCATCGACTTTATCCGCAGCTATGCGCCGGGCTTCATCTTCACGACCTCGCTGCCGCCCGCGATCGCCGCCGGCGCCGCCGCGAGCATCCACCATGTCAAGAACGCGCACGACCTCCGGCGCCGGCACCAGGAGCGCGCGGCGCTGCTGAAGCGGCGGCTCCTCGAGGCCGATCTGCCGGCGATGCCGA
>DATJLY010000203.1:0-4655 GCA_035509095.1 Allostellaceae bacterium
GAGGATCGTCTCCATCCCCAGCACATTGCCGATCTGCACCGGAGCGTCGAAGAAGATCGGCGGCAGCGCCGCCGGCGCCGCGATGTTGTAGTTGGGGACATAGGGCTGTGGCGCCTGGTGGCCATATTGTGGTGCGGCGCCCGTCCCTTGCAGATACTCCTCCGCGACGATCGAGAGCGAGCGGTCGTCGTTCTCGGTAATCTCCTTGATCCGCACCCACTGATCGACGAGGCCGGCATTCGCGTCGGTCACCGCGATGATGTCCATGGGATCGAGCAGAATGAACTCGCGCCCCAGCGTGAAACAAAAGCTCCGCATGATCTGCTGCCGGCCCAGCATGAGCTGCGCCGACATCAGCGCGGCCGACTGCGTGCAGAAGAGATGAAGCTGCTTCGAGCCATTGTTCCTGAGCCCGAAGAGCGCGATCGCCGCGTCGTCCTTTGCTTCGACGATGGTCGGGTTGTAGAGATTGGCGCGATCGAGATATTCGACGGTGATGTCGTTCTCGCGGTTCGCCGGGTCGAGCCGCGTGACCGTCACCGGATCGGGCGATTGTGCCGCCGAGACCGAATGCGGGTTCGTCCCCTGGTTCGCAAGGAGATCATCGTCGTCGATCACATAAAGCGGCGCCGAAGGCGGCGCATAGCTTGCCCCGTTCGCCGAGAGCACGGCGTCGCCATAAGGCACCACGGTCAGCACGCCGTTCGACCACACGATCTCGCTGTTGGTCGCCTTCATCAGGTCGGCGACGAACGAGGTCGCCGCGGCCTGATTGGTGATCGTCGGCGAGACAAGGAGACCCGCCGCAAGACAATAGGCGCGGTATGTCGAAAGGTCGCCGACATGGCCGGCCGGGAATTGCGTCGCGCCGTAATAAGGGTTGGTGAGAAAATCCTGAAGCACGTCGGCGGGATTGGCGTCGGGAAGATCGACGATCGCCACCGCGGCACCCGCATCGGCGGCGGCAAACGAATATTGTCCGAACGATCCGGCCTGGATCGACAAGGCGAACTGGCCCTTGGCCGGGCTGGCGAGCACCTGGCTCAGCGGCGAGCCGCGCAGGACGATCGCGCCGGTGCCCGAAGACGTCGCCGGCTACGACAGCGTGAAGGACGCCGCGAATGTCAGCGCGTCATTGGCGGCATTCGCCGTCGCGTTTGCCGAGAGCGTGATCGACCCGAGCGTGATTGCGGTGACCGCGGTTCCAGAGGGGAATGCGCCGATACTGTCGGTCAGGAGGCACGCCGTCGTGAGGGTCGCGAGCTGCGATGGCGCCGAAATGACGGCCGAGCCCGATGTCACCGCACCCGTGAATTGCGTCACGAACGTCACCGGAACCGCGGTCCCGCTCAAAACCGCCGGGTTGGTGGCAAGCTGCACCGTGCCCGCGCCGGCGTTCACCGCGACAACCTCGATGCCGCCGGACCAGTAGCTCTCGCAATAGGCTTCGGCGCCGACCGCGATGCCGCCGAACGCCGCAACAGAGCTAAGCTGGGCCGTGCCGTCGAGGATCGCCTTCGTCGTGAAGGCGCTGTTGAACGTCACCTCGGACGCCGTCAGCGCCGCGCTCGTCCCCACTGTGACGGATGCCTGGACGAGCGCGCTGACCGTGGTGCCAGGCGCGATCGCGCCGGCTGCGTCGGTCACCGGCGACCCTGGCGAGGTCGAGAAATTGCCGGCCACGTTGGCGACAATGGGCGAGCCCGCGCTAAGCGTGCCCGTCGCCGTGCCCGACTGAACCGATGTCACGAATGTGCCCGGCACGATGCCGGCGCCCGAAAGGACACGTTGGGATGGCGCAAGCCCGGCGGCCGAGGGCAGCACGTTCGACACCATCGTCGAGCCCGCCGACAGCGTGCCCGTGACCGTTTCCGCATAGCAGACGCCGGGGCTCAGCGCGGCCGCGACGACCACCACCGGCTGACCCGCGTCGGCCGCGGCAAAGGTGAAGACCGGCGTGTCGTCCGCGGTCACGGAATATTGCCCGGTCGACGGCGTGAGCGAGCTCGCGACGCGCGTCAGCGGCTGCCCCGGCGACCCGTTGGTGGCGCCCTGATCCCAGATCGCGCCCGACGAATCCGACAGGAACCAATCGTCGCCCAGGGTCGAATTGTCGATCGCTTCCGCAAGCCCGCTCATCACCGTGGGGTTGAGCGATGGCACCACCTGATAGGAGCTCGAATAGGGCACCGTGAAGTGGCCGAGCACGCCATAGTCCCAATTGAAGTACTGCGCGGTGATGGCGGTCCCGCCGCTCGTCGGCACGGTCCCGGTCTCGACCAGCGCGTCGGCGATGTTGAAGCGGACATCGAACGTGAAGTTGGGCAGCTCGGAATTGGTGCCGAGGAAGAGCTGGCTGTCGGCGACATAGGCAAGGCCGCGGAAATTCTGCGCCGCTTGCGGATAGTTCGCCTGAAGATAGGACCAGGGCAGCTGCTGATAGTCGCCGTCGAACACCGCGAAGGCCGGCGCGAGCGTGCTGTCGCTCGCAATGGGAAAGGCGGATTTCGACTCCCAGCCCTGCACGATCGAATCGATCGGCCCTTCGCAGAGCAGCAGCAGGAACCCCGTGTAATAGACATACGTGCCCGACGACGCGCCGCTCTTCCCGCCGCCGCCGCCCCCCGCGCCGCCTTTGCCGCCCGCCGTAGCGCTCTTCACGAAATCGGCGACGAAATTGCCATACCAGCCGAGATTGCCGGCAATCCGCGCCTGCCCATATCCGAAGGGTCGCGGAATGCCGTTGACGGAGTTCTGGATGCGCAGCGCGGCCGCAGGTGTGATGATCCGCGCCTGGCGCGCCCGCGCGCCGGAGCTGCCGAGGAAGTTTGTCATGGCTCCTGCGCTCTATGGCCACAGCGTGAAACAGCGGACCTTGCATCGCCCGAGCCGACCCTCGTCCGCACGGTCCAGCATGAAGAGACCCGCATCGATGTTGGCGTGCGCGATCGCCGGCCATCCCGGCGGCATCACGATCGCGCCGTGCGCCCAGGCGAGGCCGACCCGGAACAGCGCGAGGTCGCCGGCGCCTACCTGCGCCAAGGCGATCTCGCGCGCGTGATCGAGCACGGCGGTGAGGTATCCTTCCTCGCCGGCAGTCGCCTTGTTGAGGTTCCACTGAAAGGCATAGGGCCGATCGGCCGCGGCGATCTCGGGCACACGCCGCGGCAGCGCCGCGCGATAGATCAGATAGACCGATTGCGCGCAATCGACGCCGCCCCGATCGATCACGACGCCCGACGGATCGCGCGCCACCTTGATCCGCCCGCGGTGATGAAACGCCGTGCCGAACCAGCTTGCCGCCTCGCGCACGACGGCACTCCGCTCGGCACCCACGATAAGGTCGTTCAAACCGCGGTCTCCGGTACCGGGATGCTGAGACAGCCGCCGAAATTCGCCGCGTTCTGGAACCGGCCGCACGTGGCGAACTGCTTGTCGCAACCTGGATAGGCGAGGAAGCCGTCGCCGGGCGCGACGCCGAACGGAAACGGCGCGGCGAGCGTGAAGGTGCCGGGAACCCAGTTCCGCACCAACCGCGCAAAGCCCTCGCTCGCGCCGGAGGTCATCACGATGCGCCCCAACGCATAGGTACCCGACCCCGCCGGCGCCGCCACCGACGAGCCGAGTGTCGCGCCCGACGACGACGCGACCGTCCCCGCGACGGCGAAGCTCGAAGCCTGCAAGCCGCAGCCCTGGTCGAACAGCGTGTGCACGCACGAGGCCTGGAACAGATTGCGCGGCAGCGGATTGGTCAGCACCTTGAGCGTGCTGTTGAGCGTCATCACCGCCTGGCTGCGGCCCACGTCGATCTCGGCGACCCTGCCATAAAAGATCGTGACGATGCCGGTTGGCGCGAGAAAGCCCGTGCCCGCCGCCGGCCATGCCGGCGCGAAGGCGCGGTCCACTTGCACCTCCGCGCCGTCAAGCGCGCCCGCTTGCGCTGCGGCAAGCCATGGCTGCGACCCGATCGCGTCGGGGAACG
This sequence comes from Allostellaceae bacterium, assembly GCA_035509095.1. Classification (GTDB taxonomy): domain Bacteria; phylum Pseudomonadota; class Alphaproteobacteria; order ATCC43930; family CGMCC-115725; genus DATJLY01. The sequence goes on from DATJLY010000203.1 coordinate 3,983, forward strand.
GCGATCCCGTCATCGGATCGACCAGGCGCGGCGCGATCACCACTTGCCATTGGTCGACATCGAGCCCCGTCTTCCAATGACCCACGGCCTTTGCCTTGTCCTGATCGAAGGTCGGGCCGGTCGCGGGCCAGGAAAATCCCGGCACCGCGACGCCGATCGCGCCGGCGCTATAGAACAGGTCCGACACGCCGAGCGGTGCCCCCGCAAGCTTCAACCAATAAAGATCGACATCGACGAATTGCCGCGTCGCGAGCAGCGCCGCCGTGGCGCCGGCTGACGTCTCGTACCAGGGCGTCTTCACGTGGGACCCGCCCCTCAGCACGCAAGCGCGTTCGATTGCCACGACCCGCAGGACCAGTACCGCATCGAATAGATGCGGAAATGGATATCGGTCACGCCGCCGAGGCACGAGGAATTGTTGAGATCGGTGCCGCACTGCTCGAGCTCGTAGGCATAGAGCAGCATCGACTGCGCCTCGTTGTCGGAGGTCGTGTCGGCGCAATATTCCTGGGTCCCGTCGAAATAGAAGCACACTTGCGGCGTGCCGTTGCAGACCGAGCCGCGCGAATTGGCGCCGCACCACAGCATGCCGTAGGCGTGGATCTGCGACAGGTCGGTGCCGTTCGGCGGTTGCCAGGCGTCATTGTGGGTCGTCGTGCTGTTGAGGCAGCTC
>DATJLY010000204.1:0-4213 GCA_035509095.1 Allostellaceae bacterium
ACCCCGCTCTATGGCGTCGCCTTTTCGCTCGACGAACAGACGCTGCCGGGCATGGGCGACGCGGCGCTCGGGATCGAGAACTCGACATTCTGGACCGCCGACATGGACAATCCGACGAGCCGCGCGTTCGTCGCGCATTTCGAGGCCGCCTATCACCGGCGCCCGTCGATCTTCGCGGCGCTCGCCATGGACGGCTTCATGCTGATCGATTCCGCCGTGCGCGCGGTCGACGGCCACGTCGAGCGGGCCGACGATTTCCGCCGCGCCCTCGAGGCGGCGAAATTCTCCTCGGTACGCGGCAATTTCCGCTTCAACACCAACCATTTCCCGATCCAGGATCTTCACCTCGCGCAGATCGAGCGCGACCCGTCAGGAGCCATCGTGAACGCCTATCGACAGCGCATCGTGGAGGGCCACGCCGATTCCTATGCCGCTCAGTGCAAGATGCCATGACCGAAGCCAACGGAACCGTGATCACGGTCGCCGGCGTCTCGCAGGTCTTCGGGGCCGCGGGCGACCCGCGCCGCGTGGTGGCGCTCGACAATGCGTCGCTGGTGGTCGAGCGGGGCGAGCTCTTGTGCCTCATCGGTCCCAGCGGCTGCGGCAAGAGCACGCTGCTCAATCTCATTGGCGGGCTTCAGACCCCGAGCACGGGCGAGGTCTCGATCGATGGCGAGAAAGTGCGCGGCCCTTCGCCGAAGAAGGTCGCCTATATGTTCCAGGAAAGCGCGCTCTTTCCGTGGCGGACGGTGATCGACAACGTGAAGCTCGGCCTTGCGTTCCAAGGCGTCGCGAAGGGCGAGCGTGACCAGCGCGCCGACGAGGCGCTCAACGCCGTTGGCCTGCGCGACTTCGCGAACCATTACCCGGCCCAGCTTTCCGGCGGCATGAAGCAGCGCGCGCAGCTCGCTCGCGCGCTCGGGCTGCAGACCGATATTCTCCTGATGGACGAGCCGTTCGCGGCGCTCGACGAACAGACGCGCATGGTCATGGGGGAGGATTTGTCGGTGCTCCTGGCGCGCACCGGCAAGACCATCATCTTCGTCACCCACAGCCTGGTCGAGGCGGTGTTCCTTGCCGACCGGGTCGCCGTCTTCTCGGCGCGGCCCGGCCGCATCAAGGAGGTGATCTCGGTCGCCGAAGGCCATCCCCGCAACCGCAGCTTCATGACGTCGGACAAGCTGTCGCGGCTCCGGAATCAGCTCTACGAGCTCCTGCACGACGAGATCCGCAAGACCCTGGGAGAGTCGCGATAGTGAAGGAAAGGCGCTGGATATACCACCTGGTGCAGCTCGCGTTCGTCGGCGCGCTCCTGGGCCTTTGGCAGTTCGTGACCGCCAACGGGATGGTGAGCCCCATTCTGCTGCCCTCGCTCTCGTCGTCATGGGACGAATTCGTGGATCTGCTTTGGACCGGCTCCTATCTGCCGGATCTCGAGGTCACGCTTTACGAGCTGGTCGTGGCGTTCGCGATCGCCGCCACGCTCGGCTGCATGGTGGGATATCTGACCAGCCGCACGCGCTATTCCGTGCGCGTGTTCGATCCGCTCTTCGCCGGCATTTTTTCCATCCCCACGATCCTGCTGTTCCCGCTCTATGTCTTGTTCTTCGGGCTCGGCGCGGGATCGAAGATCGCGATCGGTTCGACCATCGCCTTCTTTCCGGTCGTGCTGAACACCATCGCCGGCTTCGCCAATGTCGATCAGCTCTATATCAGAGCGGCGCGCGCAATGGGCGCCTCGGGACCGCAGATGTTCTGGTCCGTGATGCTGCCCGCGGCGTTCCCGGTCGTGATCACGGGCTTGCGGCTCGGCCTGTTGCTGGCGTTCCTGTCGATCCTCGGGTCGGAGACGATCGCCTCGCTCGCGGGGCTCGGCCACCGCATCGTGACCTATGCCGAAAGCATGGATCCCGCCAAGATGTTCGCCTACATCTTCTTCGCCGTCATCATGGCGGTGGTGTTGAGCACGGCCGTGAACTATCTCGAGGCGCGCGTGAAGCGAGGGCACGGATGAAGGGGCCGGTGATCAGTCCGGGCTACGCGCGCCTTCTCATCATCATCGGCTTGCTGGTGCTGTGGGAGGTGGGCGCGCGGGTCGATGGCGACCCCTTGTTCATGAGCCCGCCCTCGGACGTCGCGGTGGCGCTTGTCGGGTTCCTCAGCGACACCGCTGTGCTTGATGCGATCCGGACCACGCTTTACGAGCTCGTCACGGCATTCCTGCTCGCGATCGTGGTGGGCTTGCCGCTGGGCCTCGTCATCGGACTACAGCGTTTCGCGCGCGGCTCGTTCTATCCGATCGTGCTGCTGCTTTACGCGATTCCGCAGGCGACGATCCTGCCGCTCGTGATCCTGGCCTTCGGGATCGGGCCGCCTTCAAAGATCGCTTTCGGCTTCACCCACGCGGTCTTCCCGATCATCGTCACGATCGTCGCCGGCGTGCAGAACATGAATCCGACCCTGCTGACCGCCGCCCGCTCGATGGGCGCGAGCCGGTTCCAGGTCTTCGTCAATATCGTTCTGCCGCATATGGTCCCGGCCTTCTTCACGGGCATGCGGCTCGCGATGACCGCGGACCTCATCGGCGTGCTGCTCGCCGAGCTCTATGTGTCGCAGGCCGGCGTCGGGCATTATACCCGCCTCTTCACCGAAAGCTTTCAGCCGGCGAAGCTCTTTGCGATCGTCGCCGCGCTCGCGGCGATCGCGGTCTGCCTCAACGAGACGTTCCGCCGCGCCGAACGCCACATGAGCCGGTGGCATGACTGAGCGGGGCTGCTAGACTGCCCCATCGGTGTTTGAGGGTCCTTCATGCCGCTTGGCGGCTTCACTTTGTCGGCAAACGACATTTCCTGGCTTGGCGAGGATTTGAGCCGGCCGGAATGCGTCCTCGCTCAGCGCGACGGCATGATCTGGTGCTCCGATGATCGCGGCGGCGTGTCCCGCATCGGCGCCGATGGTCGGGGCACGGTCATCGGCCAAGTCACCGGCACGCCCAACGGCATCGCGCTCGACCGGTCGGGCGCGATCCTCATCGCCAATATCGGCGAGGGCACGGTCCAGCGTCTCCATCGCGACGGCCGGCACGAGACCGTGCTCGATGCTCTGGGCGGCAAGCCCTTGGGCTCGGTCAATTTCGTCTATCGGGATGGCGCGCGGGTGTGGATCACCGTCTCGACCCGCACCGAGCCGATGGCCGAAGCGGTGCAGCAGCCCATTCCCGACGGCTACGTCATGCTGCTCGAGAATGGCGCGGCGCGGATTGTCGCCGACGAGATCTGCTTCACCAATGAGGTGCGGATCGATCGGGCGCGGCGCCATCTCTATGTTGCCGAGACCGCGCGCGGCCGCATCCTTCGCTTTCCCTTGAGCGCCGACGGATCGCTCGGTCCGCGCGAGACCTATGGCCCGGACGGGCTTTGCCCCGGCGCGCGGGTCGACGGGTTCGCCTTCGATCAGGAGGGCAATCTGTGGGTGACCGAGATCAGCCGCAATGCGATCTACGTCATCGCGCCGGACCGGAGCTGCCATTGCGTTTTCGAGGACCCGTCCGCGCGTCACGTGAATTTCCCGACGAGCCTGTGCTTTGGCGGGCCCGACCTCAAGACCGTCTATATCGGCTCGCTCCGCATGAAGCGCCTGGGCGTGTTCCGCGCCCCCGTCGCCGGCGAGCCAATGGAACATTGGAGCGAGTGAATGGCCGACGAGACCGAAAGTGCGCTCGCGCGCGAATTGAACAGCGGCCACTTCGTCGTGACCGCCGAGCTGGCGCCGCCGGTGGCGACCGATCCCACCGCCTTCGTGGAACGGGCGAAGACGCTGAAAGGCGTTGCCACGGCGGTCAATGTCACCGACGGGGCGGGCGCCAAGGCCCATCTCTCGAGCGCAGCGGCGGCGCATTTCCTGTTGCAGGCGGGGGTGGAGCCGATCCTGCAGATGACGTGCCGCGACCGCAACCGCATCGCCTTGCAAAGCGACATGCTGGGCGCGCTCGCGCTTGGTGTGCGCAACATCCTTTTCATCACGGGCGATGATCCAAAGCTCGGCGATCAGCCCGACGCGAAGCCGGTGTTCGATCTCGACAGCCGCGCGCTGCTCGAAGTGGCGAACCGCATCCGCACCGAGCATCGCTTGCCGCCCGGCACCGAGATCAAGGGGCCGACGGCGTTGTTGCTCGGCGGCGCGGACCTGCCGATCGATCCGCCGGCGGGCTGGG
>DATJLY010000205.1:0-3181 GCA_035509095.1 Allostellaceae bacterium
GACTTGCGGCTCTTCCATCTGGATCGCGGTGCAGCCGGCGGCGGCGAGTTCCGTCAGCTCTTCGTGGAGCGCCGCCGCCACCGCCATGATGCGCTCGCGCCGGCTTTTGTAATGCGTGTCGCGCAGCGTGAGCGCGATCAGCTCGGCGGTGATGGTGCCGAACTTGACCGGCTTTTGCGTGAGTCGCTGAGCGGTGAGATAAAGCGGCGTATATTGCAGCTCGCCGCGCGTCACCGGCGCGACGATGGTCGGATTGACGCGCGCCTCCATGCCCTCGTTGAGGATGTGGCCGCGCGGATAGGGGATGCGGCCGAATGCCACGGGCCGCCCGAACGCCCCCTCGAGCGACACGCCGCCCATCCGGGTCATCGCATAAGAGAACCAGCTATAGCCCGCGACCTCGGTGTCGAAGCGCGCGTCGCCGTCCGTCACGATGTCGAGGCCGGCGAGTTCCTGATCGCGCAGGAAGCACGAGACCGCGTCGATATACTGCTCGCGGAAGCGCGCATTGATCATCGCGCCGAGAAAGCTGCGCCCGCCGAGATTCTCGGTGTACCAAAGCGGCCGCGGCAGCGACCCGATGATGGTCGTCGGCAGCACGATCCCGTCCGTCGCCCGATACATTCCCGCCTCCCTTGCGCGCATGGTGCCCGCGGCGTTCATTATACCGGGAAACGCACGCGCCTATGCGGTTTCGCCACGCTATGCTAAAGGTGGGCTTATGTCGCGCGCATCGCAAATCGCGGTTTCCGCCAAGCGCCAGACGGATCAGTCCCGGTGGGCCGCGCTCGGCGCCTTTTGGCAGCGACGGCGTACGCCCATCACGCGCGCCGTCGCGACCATTGCGTTCCTCGGCATCTGGGAATTGGCGGTCGAGGCCGGATGGGTCGACCCGCTGTTCCTGTCGAGCCCTTCGGCCGTGGCGGTGCGGCTTGCCCAAGTGTTCCGGGACGGCTCGATCTGGCCCAATCTCGCGGCGAGCGGCAATGTCGCGTTCTGGGGATTCTTCCTGTCCTGTCTTGCCGGCATACCGGTCGGCGTGCTGATGGGACGCTCGGTGCTCGTGCGCGACACGCTCGAGCCCTTCATCATGGCGCAGGCCTCGGTCCCGACCGTGGCGCTTTTGCCGCTTTTCATCATCTGGCTCGGCATCGGCCTTTCCGCCAAGATCGCGCTCGTGTTCGTCGGCGCGTTCTTCGGCATCGTCGTCAGCACCGAGGCCGGCGTCAGCAATATCGACAAGCGGCTCATCGAGACGGCGCGGTCCTTCACCGCGACGGAATGGGAAATCCTGTGGAAGATCGTGCTGCCGGCGGCGCTTCCCTACATCATCGCGGGCATGCGGCTGGCGATCGCGCGGGTCCTCATCATGGTGGTGGTGGCCGAGCTTTATGCCTCGACGGCGGGGATCGGATATCTCATCTTCCAGGCGGGCGCCAGCTACGACACGTCGATGATCTTCGTGGGCGTCGTGATCCTGGCGGCGGCCGGCGTCACGTTGAACGCGCTTCTGCGCGCGGTCGAGCGGCGCGTCGCGCCCTGGTCGAGCTAGAGCGATGATCGAGGTCCGTGGCATCAGCCATGGCTTCCCCCGGGAAGCGAACGGGCAAGACGTCTTTCAGGTCCTCGACGACGTCTCCTTCACGATCGGCGACGGATCGATCGCCTCGCTCCTGGGGCCTTCGGGATGCGGCAAGACGACGTTGCTGCGGATCATCGACGGGCTCATTCGACCGATCGCCGGCGAGATCTGGATCGACGGCGCGCCGGTCCGCAAGCCCGCCACCAACCGCGCCATGGTGTTTCAGGAGTTCAACCTGCTGCCCTGGCGCACGGCGCAGCGCAACATCGAGTTCGCCGGCGAATTGCAAGGCGTGTCGCGTGCCGAGCGGCAGAAGCGCGCGACCGACGCGTTGAAGCAGGTGGGGCTCGACCGGTTCGCCGGCTATTTCCCGCATCAGCTCTCGGGCGGCATGAAGCAGCGCGTGGGCCTGGCGCGGGCCCTTGCCACCAACCCCGACTATCTCCTCATGGACGAGCCGTTCGGCGCGCTCGACCCGCAGATCCGCGAGATCATGCAGATCGAGATGCTGAAGCTCCTCGAGGACGAGGGCAAGACCATCGTGCTCGTGACGCACAGCGTCGACGAGGCGATCTTCCTTTCCGATTTCGTCGTGATTTTCTCGGCCAATCCGGGCCGAGTCATCGCGACCATCGAGATCGACCTGCCGCGGCCGCGCTGGTCGAACGACGAGACGATCAAGGCGAGCGCGGATTTCGTCCGCTATCGCCAGGAGATCTGGCATCTCTTGAAGGAACAGCTCCGCTCGACCGAGGAGGCAACCCAATGACGAAGGCACGCGAATTCGCAACCAACTGGGGCCAGATGTCGCCGCAGGCCTGGACCGAGCGCGAGGAAAGCGATCTCGTCGGCGCCTCGAAAGGCGGACATCTGATGATCCCGTCATTCCGGCCGTTCGACTTCATCGAGGCGCCGAACGCGCCGCTCACCTATCTCGCGTCGGCATCCTCGCGGATCGCGGTCGACGCGCTGCGCGGGCGGCAGCCCCATTTCCACCGCAATGTCGATTTCGACATGCTGTTCTTCCAGTGGGCGGGCGAGACGGTCTATGAGACCGAGTACGGCGTGTTCGAAGCGCGGCCCGGCGAGCTTCTGCTGATCCCCAACGGCGTCGCCTATTGCGCCGCGGGCGACAAGGATTGCCTGCGCCTCATGGTTCAGGTGCGCGACCTGGTCGAGACGCTCGTCACCGCCGAGAAGCATGTCGGCGAGACGCGCTACAAGGTGGATTGGGTCGGCGGGCCGAGCTGGCCGGTGCCGGCGCAAGCAGCGGCGGGCGTCACCGCGACCGAAAGCCTTCACACCTGGGACGACCGCCCGGGCGAAGAGACCTTGGTGGAGCGCGCCCGCGACCGTCTCGTCGGCGTCTCGACCGGCGGCCGGGTCGTCCAGAAGATCCGCCTTTTCGATATTTTCACCGAGATCACCGGCCGGCGCGGACCCGGCCCCGTGTCGATGAAGAGCGATCGTTTCTTCGTCGAATGCTACAACACCACCGGCGCGCAATTCGCGTTCCACCGCGGCAACCGGAGCGAGGAGTTCCAGTTTCAGTTCCACGGCACGGCGGACAATATCTGCGAGTTCGGCACCGACAAAATG
>DATJLY010000206.1:0-6329 GCA_035509095.1 Allostellaceae bacterium
GACTCGATCTCCTTGAGAAGCCGACCGAGTTCCGGTCCCGGCGTCACGCCGCGCTGCGCAAGGTCGCGTCCTTTCAAGGGGAAGCGCGGCGCGCGCCATTCCGCCGCGAGACGAAGGCCGGCGCGCGCCGTGGCGGGATCGCCCGTGGCGGCGCCGGCAAGGAGGACCAGGTCGCGAAAGAGCGGGGTGCCAAGTCGATAGAGCGCCCGGCGCAAGCTGCGCGCGTCCGTGGCCGGCAGAAGCTCGCCGCGCGCCGCAAAGGCCGCGAGCCGCGCGCGGTCGGCATTCTTGAGCTTGAGGCGGTCCGCGACGCTGTCCGCCGCCGCGAGCGCGCCCAGCCGGCGCACCGGGTCGGCTTCGTCTTCGAGCGCCACGAGCGCGGCCAAGGTCTCGAAGCCGCGCGCTTCCGGCAGGACGAACGGCAGCACGCCGTCTTCGCGCATCAGAGCGAGCGTCGGCACCGGGTCGGGGGCGGCAAGCAACTTCAAAAGCTCCGCCCGGACCCGCTCGGCCGAGAGGCGCGGCAACGAGTGCGCGAGCGCGCGGGCGGCGGCGCGTGCCTCGGCATCGGCGGCGCCACGCCCATAATGCGCATGGAAGCGATAAAACCGCAGCAGCCGCAGCACATCCTCGCGGATGCGGCGCTCCGCGTCGCCGACGAAACGCACGCGCCCGGAACGCAAATCGGCAAGCCCCCCGACAGAGTCGAAGATCCGGCCTTCGGCATCGAGAAAAAGGGCGTTCATGGTGAAGTCGCGTCGCCGCGCATCCTCGACCCAGTCGTCGCAGAATTCGACCCGCGCGTGCCGGCCGAACGTCTCGACGTCGCGGCGCAGGCTCGTTATCTCGAACCGGCGCGGCGGCATCACCGCGGTCACGGTGCCGTGCTTCAAGCCGGTCGGCACGACCGCGATGCCCGCGTCGCGGAGCCGCTTCATGGCCGCCTCCGGGCGATGCGTCGTCGCGATGTCGATGTCGAGGACGGGACGCCCCAGGATGCTGTCACGCACCGGCCCGCCCACGAACCGCGCCGCGCCGGGGCCCAATGCGGCGAGCACGGCCAGCGTGGCGTCCTCGCTCATCCATGGCGGCGGCGCGATGCGCTCGAGTTCCCGTTCGTCCGGCATGATCCGGCGATCATGCCCGATCGCGCCGCGGCGGGCGATTGCCATCCTAGGTGAGCGGGCATATGAGGATCATGGAGGAAAGGGAGGTTGCTATGCGCTGGGTGATGATCCTGGTCCTGGCGCTGACCATTGGGGCGCCCGCCTGGGCCAACGACGCGCTCAAGGTCGGCACGCCCGAGCCTGTCGCTTTCGTGTTCGCGGCGCTCGATGTGGGCATCCGCAGCGGCATCTTCGAAAAGCACGCGCTCGACGTGACGCGCGTCGATTTTGCGGGCGGCGCCAAGTTGCACCAGGCCATCGCCGCGGGCGCGATCGACGCGGCGGTCGGCACCGGCTCGGACTTGCTGTTCATCGCCAAGGGCGCGCCCGAGCGCGCGGTCGCGGCCTACGGCAACGACCTCGCGGCGCTATCGGTTCAAGTGCGCGCCGCCGACCCGACGCTGAAGACCGTCTCCGACCTGCGCGGCAAGACGGTCGGCACCACGACGCCCGGTTCCTTCACCACGTGGCTCGCGCGGCAAGTCTCGATCCATCAGGGGTGGGGACCCGATGGGTTCAAGCTCGCCTATCTCGGCGCGCAAAGCGGCCTCGTCGCGGGGCTGATGGCGAAGGATGTCGACGCCATCGTCGGCACGACCGCCGGCGGCCTGCAGCTGCAAAAAGAGGGAAAGGTGCGCGTTCTGAGGACGATGGCCAGGATCGTGCCGGACTTCATCTCGGGCATGCTCTATGCAAGCGACCGGCTGATCAACGATCGTCCCGACGTGCTGCGCCGCTTCCTCGCCGGGTGGTTCGAGACGGCGCGCCTCATCAGGGCGAACAAGGCCGAGACCATCCGCCTCACCCAGCCGGACACCAAGGTGCCGGACGACATCGCTGCCGAGATCTACGACGAAGAGGCGCCGACTTTCTTCACCGAAGGCCGTTTCGATCGCAAGAAGCTCGCCGCGGTGAAGCAGTCGCTGATCGATACGGGCGTCATCGCGTCGATGCCGCCCGACGACGCGCTCATCAACGAGTCGTTCCTGCCCTGACCGGGTTCAGGGTTGCTGCCCCGGCGGCACGACATGCCCCGGCACCACGACACCGTTTTGAAGATGCGGCGGGACATAGGTGCCGCCGCGCGTCCCGCCGATCTGCACCACCGCGATGATCACCAGCCCCGCGAGCACGGCGCCCGATGCCACGAGCCAGGTCCATGGTATCTCGCGCCATTCCGCCTCGCTGCCCGGCTGGCCGATGCGGCCGAGACTCCCCGCCCACGCGACGTAGAGCACCGTGGGAAGGACGAGCGGCAGCAGCACAGTCAGAAAGAAGCGCGTCATCCGGCGCCTTTCCTTCACGCACCCAGCACCTCGGCAAGGTTGACCAGGATCGCCGCGGTGGCACCCCAAATATACCGGTTCTCGTAGGGCAGGATGTAGAAGCGGCGCTCTTGGCCCCGCAGCTCGCGCGTCCCTTGCCGATGGTTCGCGGGATCGAGGATGAAGCGGAGCGGCACCTCGAACAGCTCGGCCACCTCCTCGGGGCTGAGCCGGTTCTCGAACGGCACGCGCACCAGGCCGACGATGGGGGTGATCTCGTACCCGGTCCCGGTGATGTAGGAATCGAGCCGGCCGACCACTTCGACCTGGTCGGGCGGCAGGCCGATCTCCTCTTGCGCCTCGCGCAGAGCGGCGTGGACGGGATCGCGGTCGGTCGGATCGATCCGGCCGCCCGGAAGAGAGATTTGGCCGCCATGATCGGTCAAATGCGGGGTGCGCTGGGTCAGCAGCACGCTCAACCCCTCGGGCCGATCGGCGAGACCGATCAGCACCGCGGCCGGCGTCAGCTTGGCCGGCGGCGCGCCGCCGGAAAGCGTGTGGTCGCCGCGCACGCTGTCGGAGTAGCGGCGCCCGGTCAGGACCAGGCCGCGAAACCGCTCGCGCACCGCCGCCGGGGTCAGTTCGCCTCGAGGCTGCCCAGCGGAAAGAACGTGCCCTTGCTCCATACGCCATAAAGGGTCGTATCGCCGACCCGCTCCTCGCACCCGAGCTCCACGAGTTCATAGAATACCGGACGCGTCAGCCGCGCTTCCAGTCCGTTGCGGACGTGAATATAGGGGCGCGGCTCGTCCGGCAGCGCGCCCGGCGCGAGGCGCAGGCCGTGCTCCCCGTCGATCGTCACAAGATCGTCAAGATTGGTGCGCACGCTCAGCACCTGCTCCTGGCCCGTGCCGGCCGTGATCAGCTCGACGCCCAGGAAAGGCGCGTCCGCGACGGTGATCCGACCGCGCTCGGCCGGCGTCGTCAGCCAATAGACGCCGTCGCCGTCCCGGCTCAGCACGGTACTGAAGAGACGAATTAATGACAGGCGTTTGATTGGTGAACCGCGATAGAACCAGCTACCATCGCGGTCGATGCTGATGTCGAAGTGCCCGCAATCGCGAGGCGCGCCGCGGACGGCCGGTTGGTCCGTGCCGGCCGCGGAGTTAACCAAACGCGACAAAGTCGCGCTCGACTCGGCGCTCCCATCCTTCTTAGATGAATCCCGGCCGGCGATGTTCAGTCCCCATTCCGGTGTCTTAAGGAGTCCGATCCCGTGAGCGTGACCGAAAACATTGCGCCAGCCACGACCGCCCTCGTCGCCGAGATCGAGACGCTGGGTCAGCGGCTTGTCCAGGTGCGCGAGCGGATCGGCCGGGTCATCTTCGGTCAGCGTACCGTGGTCGATCAAGCCCTCATCACGCTGCTCGCCGGCGGCCATGCCCTGCTGATCGGCGTGCCGGGCCTCGCCAAAACGCGGCTCGTCGAGACGCTCGGCATCGTCCTCGGACTCGAGGACAAGCGCATCCAGTGCACGCCCGATTTGATGCCGGCCGATATCATCGGATCGGAGGTTCTCGAGGAAAGCGAGAGCGGCCGGCGATCGTTCCGCTTCATCCCCGGTCCGGTCTTCTGCCAGCTTCTGATGGCGGACGAGATCAACCGCGCCAGCCCGCGCACCCAATCGGCCTTGCTCCAGGCGATGCAGGAAGGCCGCGTCTCGGTGGCGGGCCAATACCATCCGCTGCCCAGGCCCTTTCACGTGCTGGCGACGCAGAATCCGCTGGAGCAGGAAGGGACCTATCCGCTTCCCGAGGCGCAGCTCGACCGGTTCCTGCTCCAGATCGACGTGGGCTACCCCGATGCCGATGCCGAGCGGCAGATGCTGATCGCCACCACCGGCCTCGCCGAGGAAGCGGTGGTCCCGGTGCTGAGCGCGGCCGAGCTGTTGCAGGCACAGCGGCTGGTCCGGCGCATCCCGGTCGGCGAAAGCGTCGTCGAGGCGATCTTGAAGCTGGTCCGCTCCGGCCGACCGGAGGACTCGCCGATGCCCGATGCCAAGCACATCTCCTGGGGACCGGGGCCGCGCGCGAGCCAAGCGCTGATGCTGGCCGCGCGTGCGCGCGCGCTGTTGGAGGGGCGTCTTGCGCCTTCGGTCGACGATGTGGTCGCGCTGGCGCCGCCGGTGCTGCGTCACCGCATGGCGCTCACCTTCGCCGCCCGCGCCGACGGGATCGTGATGTCGCAACTCATCGACCGGCTGGTGGCGCCGCTGCGCTGATGGCAGAGCCTTCACACCTGCGCCAGCACGCCGAAGCGGCGGCGGCTTCGCTGCCGGCGCTGCTGGTTGCGGCCGAGCGCGTTGCCACGACCGTGGCTCAGGGCGTGCACGGCCGCCGCCGCGTCGGCACCGGCGAGACGTTCTGGCAATTCCGACAGTATCAGCCGGGTGACGCCGCGAGCCGTGTCGATTGGCGCGAGAGCGCGAAATCCCAGCGCCTTTACGTGCGCGAAACGGAATGGGAGGCGGCGCAAAGCGTCTATCTGTGGCGCGATGCATCGGCGTCGATGGATTATGCCTCGACCCGTTCGATCGAGACCAAGCGCGCGCGCACGGACCTTCTCACCTTGGCGCTCGCCGTGCTGCTGGTGCGCGGAGGCGAGCGGGTCGCCCTTCTGGGCTCGGGTCAGAAGCCCGATTGGGGCCGCGCCGTGCTGGACCGGATGGCGTTGACGATCGCGCGCGGCGGCGCGGGGCCAAGCCTGCCGACGTTCGAGCCGCTGCCGCGCCATGCGCAGCTCGTGCTGCTGGGCGATCTCTTGTCTCCGCTTCCCGAGGTGAACGCGCTGGTCGGGCGGTTCGTCGCCGCGGGCGTCAAGGGCCACATGCTGCAGATCCTCGATCCCGCGGAGGAGACGCTGCCGTTCGCGGGCCGCGTCCGCTTTGAAGGGATGGAGAGCGAGAGCCCGCTTCTTGTCAGCCGCGTCGAGACGGTGCGCGAGGCCTATGAAGAGCGCCTCAAGCTCCATCGCGAGGGGCTTGCGCAGATCGCGCGCGGCGCGGGCTGGAGCTTCGGCATGCATCGTACCGACCGGCCGCCCGCGACGGCGCTGCTCGCGCTTTATGGCGCGCTCGCGCCGCAAGAGGCGTGGAGATAGGCCATGCTGAGCCTGGGCTCGCTTGCTTTCGCCGCGCCGTGGCTCCTCGCGGCCTTCGCCGTGCTGCCGATCCTGTGGTGGCTCTTGCGCGTGACGCCGCCGGCGCCGCGCCGCGTCCGGTTCCCCGCGCTGCGGCTTCTCATGGACCTTGTGCCGCGCGAGGAGACGCCGGCGAAGACGCCGCTTTGGCTCATCCTTCTGCGCATGGCGCTGGCGGCGCTCGTGATCCTGGCGCTTGCCCATCCGCTGCTCAATCCCAGCGCCAAGCTTGCCGGCAACGGCCCGCTCGTGCTGGTCGTCGACAATGGCTGGTCCGGCGCGCGCCAATGGGATGAGCGGCGGGCAGCGCTGGGGCGCTTCATCGACCAGGCCGAACGCGAGAACCGCCGCATCATCCTGCTCGCTACTGCCGACCCGGCTCCCCCATCGCTGCTGCGGCCGAGCGACGCGCGCGCCGCCGTCGATGCGATGGCGCCCGAGCCATGGCCGGCCGACCGCAAAGGCGCGCTCGCCGCATTGACGCACTTCGATCTTGGGTCGGCGCCCGATCTCGTCTGGCTCAGCGACGGCGTCGACGATGGAGCGGCCGCCGATTTTGCCGCCGGGCTTGCGAAATACGGGCCTTTGCGCGTGCTGACCGACACGGGCGCGGCGCTGCCGCGGCTGCTGGCGCCCGGCGATCCCGACGACAAGGACCTGACCGCGGTGGTGAAGCGCGCCGACGCGAGCGAGCCGGCCG
>DATJLY010000207.1:0-2558 GCA_035509095.1 Allostellaceae bacterium
TCCGCGCGATCGCGCCGCCGCGCGCCAGTTCGTCCGCCGCGCGCACCATCAGCGCCGCCATGAACGGCGAGCCGAGCCGGTCGGCCCACGCCCCTTGGTCGCGAAACGATTGGACGATCTCCCCCCGGCTTGCCATGATCCCCGCATCCTCGCCGCTGGCGTAAAAGAGTATCGCGATGAAAGTCTTTGTCTTCGACCTCCTGCCATATGGCGAGCATCTCGATCATCTGAAAGTGGCCAACGAGCTGCCCTTCCCGCTCGAGAAGAAACATTTCAAGGCGCCGGTCGCGGCGCGGACCTATGCCGAGCATCTCGACGCCTGGGCGGAGATGGACCGGCTCGGCTATGACGGCATCGGCTTCAACGAGCATCACACCTCGCCCTATGGGCTGATGAATTCGCCGAACCTGCTGGCGGCCGCGGCGGCGATGCGGACGAAGCGCCTCAAGCTGCTGATCTACGGCAACCTCCTGCCGCTGCACGAGCCGCTGCGCCTGGCAGAGGAACTGTCGATGCTCGACTGCCTGTCGAACGGGCGGCTGATCTCCGGCTTCGCCCGCGGCATCCCGCGCGAATACAATGTCTACGGCGTGAAGCAGAGCGAATCCCGCGCGCGCTACGAGGAAGCGTTCGAGATCATCCTCCAGGCATGGACCGAGGAGGCGTTTTCGTACCAGGGGAAATTCTGGTCGTACAAGGACGTGGCGATCTGGCCGCGCCCGCTGCAACAGCCCCATCCGCCGGTGTGGATCCCGATCACCACCAGCAAGGAATCGATCGACTTCGCGGCGAAGCACGGCGTGCCGATCACGCCGGGGCTGGGCGCGCGCGGCCTGGCCGAGGACATCGTGCGTTATTACGCCCAGGCGATGAAGCGGCACGGCTTCACCGTGACGCCGCAACACCTCTCGATCGGCGTCGGCGCGCATATCGCCGACAGCAAGGCCCGCGCGATCGAAGAGGCGGCGCCGTATCATCTCTATTTCCACCGCACCCTGTTCAGCCACGGCAACATCACCGAGACGTCGGTCGCCAAGACCACCGGCTATGTCACCGACGCGTCGATGGATTACATCCGCCCCGAGAACCGGAAATTCGCCGCGCGCTCACGCGAAGATTTTCGCGGCATGACGATGAAGGATGTCGAGCGGTTCGCCGAGGAGGCACCCTGGGGCACCGCTGACGAGGTGCGCGACAAGATCATCGCCGCCGCCGAGCATGCCGGCGCCGACACCGTGCTGGTCAGCATGAACCGGGGCGCCATGCCGCAGGAAATGTTCCTCGAGCAGATCCGCCGTTTCGCCAAGGACGTGCTGCCCGCGCTCCAGGCGCACAAGATCACGCGCGTGCCGGCGGCGGAGGAAGTGTCGGCGTGATCCCTGCCGTTTTAACTAGAGCGAATTTCAATTGAGCGCTGCGATCGACCCTCGACGTCATGGCCGGGCTTGACCCGGCCATCCGGGGAATGGGAAGGCGGCGGGAAATGAGCTTTGCCGCGCCCATGTCGGTTCGCTCGATTCGCTGTTATTTTGGGGGTGTGATCGAAATCCGCGTATTCTAGAAGAAGGCGTGAAGCCGCGACCAAATCGGTTCATTTGTTCGACGAATTGTCGGCGGCGTGCGCTTCGATTGCTAACAGACGTGCGAGGCTCGCCATGTTCCATGATGTCTTCCTCGTCATTATCGGCTTTGTCGTCGGAACGCTGATGACGTGCTTGATCATGGAAGTCTATATGCGGCGAAGCGGATGACCTGGTCCGCTTCACACACCGCGGCCGGCGCACACCATCGCCAGGGTAGCCGATGCCGACACCATGCTAGGCTACCGGCTCATTGATCGGGGAGCAGGATGAAAAAATCGACCAAATCGAGCAAGACGATTCGCAGCAACAAGCGCAAGGGCATCCGCAAGGCCAAGATGCGCAATCAGCGCGCCCGCCGCGCCAAAGGGTAGGGTTCGACCGCCGCCGCGCCGTCTCTCCCTCGCCCTTGCTCGTCATGCGCGGGCTTGCTCCGCGCATCCACGACTATTTTTTACCGCGACAACCAAAAATTCGTGGGCGGCCGGACCAAGCCCGGCCGAAGCGGTTGGGAAAGGTGCTCCTGATCTACGCCGCCAGGAATTTGGTGGCGACGGCGGCGTGCATCGCGATGCCGGTCGCCATGGCATTTTCGTTGAGCATCATGCGGTTGGAATGGACCGGCGCGATATGGCCGCTCTCGCCGCGCGTCTCGGGCATCACGCCGAGGCTGAACATGCAGCCCGGAATCTTTTGCAAGACATAGGAAAAATCCTCGGCGCCCATCAAGGGCGCGGGCATTTCGAGAAAGCTCTTCTCGCCCAGGAGGTCGCGGGCCACGCCGCGCGCGAACGCGGTGAAGCCATGATCGTTGACCGTGACCGGATAGCCCTGTTCGATGTTGAACGTCGCGGTGCAGAGATGCGCGGCCGCGACGTTGGTGGCGACGCGCTCGATATTTTCCCACGCGCTCTGGCGCGCACCCGGCGAGGTGGCGCGCAGCGTGCCCTCGAGCTCGACCGCTTCCGGAATGACATT
>DATJLY010000208.1:0-5302 GCA_035509095.1 Allostellaceae bacterium
CCCTTCAGCACCTCGCCGCACTGGCATGATTTCGGATCGGCGATGCGCACGTTCGGAACGGCAAACCGCCGCTCCGCGTCGAAGCGGGCATAGGTGTCGCGAAAGCGGATGCCGGAATGGTCAATGGACCCGAGTCCGCGCCATTCGAAGAATTCGCGCAGCTCGTAAACCGACCCGATCGCCGTGAGGGCCGGCGCGTTGCCATCCTCGGGCACGATCCGCGAATATTGATTCTCCACATCGGCCCGCCCCTCGGCGATCTGCCGCAACACCATCCAGATCGACTGCAGGATGTCGATAGGCTCGAAGCCGGAGACGACGAGAGGCCGGCGGTAATGGCGCGCGACGAACGCGTAAGGCGCGGTTCCGATGACCATCGAGACATGGCCCGGTCCCAGAAATCCATCGATGCGAAGATCGGGGCTGTCGAGGATCGCCTTGATCGTCGGCACGATCGTGATGTGGTTGCAAAAGACCGAGAAATTGCCCACCGCCGCACGCTCGGCCTCGAGGACCGTGAGCGCCGTCGACGGCATCGTTGTCTCGAAGCCAAGGCCGAAGAACACTACCTCTCGGCCGGGGTTGGCGTGCGCGAGAGAGAGCGCGTCCATCGGTGAATAGACGATGCGGATATCGGCGCCATCCGCCTTGGCCTGCAGCAGACTTTTCCGCGACCCCGGCACGCGGATCGCGTCGCCGAAGGTGGTGAAGATCACGCCGGGCCGCTCCGCGATCGCGACCGCGTCGTCAATGCGCCCCGTCGGCAGCACACAGACGGGGCAGCCCGGCCCATGCACCAACTCGATCGATCCCGGCAGCATGCCTTCGAGCCCGTAACGGAACATCGAATGGGTATGGCCGCCACAGACTTCCATGATGCGGATCGGCCCGGACAGTCCGGCGCTTATTTGCTCGATCTCGCGGATCAGGGCCGATGCGGCGCCGCGATCGCGGAATTCATCGACGAATCTCATACCGCGGCCTCCGCTGCCGAGCCGCGCCGATCGGCGAGCAAGGTGTGCACCAGGTCCCAAAGGATGTGATAGGCGGCGACGTGGCACTCCTGAACGCGGTGGATGGAATTGGACGGCACGACAAGGCAGTGGTCGACCGCCGGCGACTGTCGCATTTTTCCACCATCGCCGCCGCACAACGCGATCGTCGACACGTTCATCTCCTTCGCCTTGACGAAACCGGCCAGAATGTTGGCCGAATTGCCGCTGGTCGAGACGCCGATGACGGCGTCGCCCGGCCGAGCATGGGCCACGAGCTGACGGACGAAGGCATGCTCGAACCCAAGATCGTTGCCGATCGCCGACAACATGGCGGTGTCGGCGGTCAGGCTGATCGCGGGCAAAGCCGGCCGGCCGGCCGTGACGGGATGCAGGAATTCGACCGCGATATGCGCGGCATCGCAGCTCGACCCGCCATTGCCGATGGTATAGAGGCGCCCGCCATTCTCGTAGACCCGCGCAAGCGTTCGCGCGGCCGCGAGCAGCGCCGGCCCCTCCGCCGCAAAAAAACGCTCGCTTGCGTCGCGGCCGTCCCGCGCCTTGTCGCGGATCGAGTCGAGAAGCGCTGCATCGAGTTGCCCGTCGTTCTGCTTCGCGTGCGCCAGAAACGGGTAAAGGGCGGCGAGTTGGGCGGCATTGGACATGGCGGTTCCCTTCACCCGTTGTGAGCCATTTTCATCGCGTCGAGCTCCGCCTGCGCCTCGCCCAGCTCGGCAAGAATGCGCAACGTCTGCGCCGCTTGCTCTTCGTCGATCCGGCTCATGGCGAAGCCGACATGAACCAGCACCCAGTCACCGACGCACGCTTCGGGCGGATGCGCCGCGTCGACGATGCAGGCGATGTTGACCTGGCGGCCGATGCCCGCGACCGACACGGTCGCCAATTTTCGCTCGGCATCGTCAATGCGGATGATCTGTCCGGGAATGCCAAGGCACATTGGTTCCTCCTCAGCACGCCAAAAGCCGCGCGGCGGCGATGGCGGCTTGCCCCAGCGCGATCCCGCCATCATTGGGCGGCACCAGCGCGTGGCTCAGCACGGCGAACCCGGCATCGCGCAGCCGGCGCGACGTCTCTTCGAACAGGATCTTGTTCTGGAAGCAGCCGCCGGAAAGCGCGACGGTGTCGAACATCCCTGCGCCGGCAAGCTGTTTCGCCATCGCCGTGATGATTTTCGCCAACCCTTTGTGGAAGCGCGCGGCAATGACCGGCGCCGGCGTCTTCAGAATCAGATCGCCGAGGAGCGCGCGCCACATCGCCAGCGGCTCGACATAAGGCAAGCCCGAGCCGCGCAGGTTCGGGATCGTGAACGGATAGGCAAGCACATCGCCCTCGTCGCGCAACGTCCGCGTGCAGACGAGCGCCTCAAGGCGGGCCGCAGCCTCGCCCTCATGAAGCTGGCGCTCGCGGCAGATGCCCAGCGCCGCCGCCACGGCATCAAACAGCCGGCCGCAGGAAGATGCCTTTGGCGCGTTGGCGCCGCCGCGGATCATCGCGTCGAGCGTCGCACGCGGCCGTCGCGCCAGGTCGCGGTAAAGCTCGAGCTCGGCGAAATTCATCGTCAGCTCGTCCCAGCCCATCTCCGCGGTCAAATGGGCATAGAGATTGCGCCAAGGCTCGCGCGATGCGGCATCGCCGCCCGGCATCGCCACCGGCTTCAATGAGCCGAGCCGCCGCGATGAACGATAATCGGCGAGAAGGAACTCGCCGCCCCAGATCGTGCCGTCCTCGCCCCAACCAAGGCCGTCCAACACGATGCCCAGCACCGGCGTCGCCGCAAGCGGACGGCCATTCTCGGCAAGACAGGCCGCGACGTGCGCGTGGTGATGCTGAATTTCGATGAGCGTGCGGCCCGAGTCGCGCGCGAGTGCGCGGGCGAGCTTGCCCGATCGGTATTCGGGATGCAGATCGGCGGCAAAGGCGCGCGGCGTCGCTTCGACGAGCGCGAGGAGATGGTCAAGGCTCCGGCGGAAGTCATCGAAGGTCGCGACGGCGTCGAGATCGCCGATATGTTGCGACATCACCGCCCGGCCGCCTTTGACGACGCAGAACGCATTCTTCAGGTCGGCGCCGAAGGCCGCGAGGTCGGGAGCGCCGCAAAAACCTTCCGGCAGGGCGATCGAGGCCGGTGCCAATCCGCGTCCGCGCCGCAAGACCCGCGCAGCGCCCTCCATGACGCGCATGACGGAATCGTCGAGCCGCGTCGCAATCCGGCGGTCGTGGGTCAGCGCGAATTCGGCAATGCCGCCGAGGCGATCGAGCGCCTCGCGGTCGTCGATGATCTGCGGCTCGTCGGTCACGTTGCCGCTGGTCATCACGACCGGACGGTTCATCCGCCGCAGGATCAGGACATGAAGCGGCGTGCTCGGCAACATGAAGCCGACCGTGCGCAGTCCGGGCGCGATCCCCTCGGCAAGCGGCCGGCCGTCGGCTTCCAGAAGGACGATCGGCGCGGCGGCGCTAGTGAGCGCCTGCGCTGCGACCGCGTCGACGCGGCCATAGTGCCGCAGCATGTCCAGATCCCGCGCCATGAGCGCCAGCGGCTTGGCGTCACGCCGCTTGCCCGCCCTGAGGCGTGCGACCGCTTCGGCATTGGTCGCATCGCAGGCAAGCTGATAGCCGCCGATCGCCTTGATCGCGACGATGTGCCCCCGCTGCAGCAAGGTGCAGACGGCATCGCAATCATCAAGCATCGAGAAGCTCTCATACGTGACCGCGCGACCATCGCAACGAACCAGGCGAGCGCGCGGGCCGCAGACATGACAAGCGGTCGCTTCCGCGTGAAATCGCCGATCCGCAGGATCGCCATATTCCCGCCCGCATTCGGGGCACAACGCAAACGGCGCCATGGTCGTCGCGGCGCGATCATAGGGAATGCCGGTGACGACGCTGTAACGCGGGCCGCAATTCGTGCAGGTGGTGAAGGCGTAGCGGAACCGCCGTCGATAAGGGTCGAGGATTTCCGCCGCGCAGTCGGCGCACAGCGCGGCGTCCGGCGCGATCTCCGTATCGGCCTGTCCGTCGCGGCTTTCGACGATGCGGAATCCCGGCGCGAGCGGACGGTCGAGCGACCGGCTCTCGATCCGCTCGACACGAGCGAGCGGCGGCGGCCGGTCGCGCAGCCGATCGAGCATGCAGGTGATCGCGCTTTCTTCGCCGATGACCCGGATCAGCACGCCTTCGCCATCGTTCAAGACTTCGCCGGAGAGCGACAGCTCTTGCGCGAGCCGCCACACCATCGGGCGAAATCCGACGCCTTGAACGCGGCCGCGCACGCGTATCTCCATCGCCGGCTGCGCGCTCACGGGAAATCCCACAAAAGCACGCGATTGTTGCCCGAATCGGCGATGATCGCCGTGCCATCACTCGCAGCGACGCCGTAGGGCCAGCACAGCCGGTCCCGTCCCCGCCCCTCGTGTCCCGGCCGCTCCCACCGGTTCTCGCCCTTGTCGCGAAAATGATGTTGGCCGGCGAGCCGTTCGGCGGGCCCGCCGGTCTCGATACGGCCGCAATCGAAATCGACGAGGCGCGAGTTGGCGGTGTCGGCGACGATCAGCCGATCCCGCATCATCGCCATGCCATAAGGCATATTGAGGCTCGCGGCACTTGGATCGTAGAAGCCGCGATTGTGATCGCCGCGATCGAAATCGGCTTGGCCGAGCACCGCATCGCACGGCGCACCGTTGAACCGGGGAAGCCGGTTCCAGACCATGATGCGGCTGCTGCCGGCATCGGCAATGAAAAGGCGGCCCTTCGCCTCGACGACGGCGTGCGGCCAGCGCATGCCAACCGCGCCGGGCAAGC
Source organism: Allostellaceae bacterium (assembly GCA_035509095.1). Classification (GTDB taxonomy): domain Bacteria; phylum Pseudomonadota; class Alphaproteobacteria; order ATCC43930; family CGMCC-115725; genus DATJLY01. Next base: position 4,815 of record DATJLY010000208.1, read on the forward strand.
CGCCATCGCCTTCGTCGCGGGTCGTGAAGTCGCCATGGCCCAGCACGAGATCGGCCGGCGCGCCGTTATGCTGCGGGATCCGATGCCACACCAGGACGCGGCGATTGCCGGTGTCGGCGACGTAAAGCCGCCCGCCGCAGATCGCGACGCCATAGCACCAGTTGAGCGTGTCGGCATCGGGTTGAGCCGCGCCGCGATTGGCAAGGCAGCCGCCGAAGTCCCGTTGCCCCAGCACCACATCGGCAGGCTGATTGGACCGATCGGGCAGGCGCAACCACAACAGCACGCGGTGGTTCCACGCGTCCGCGACGGCGAGCGTCCCCTCCCCCACGCCGACGCCGGTCGGAACGTTGAGCGTCGCCGCGCCGACATCCCCGCGTGCGTTGCGGCCTTCGCTGACGAAATCGGGCTGACCGATGATGAGATCGGCCGGGGCGCGATCGGCGCACGGCGGGTTGCGCCAGATCATCAGCCGATGATGGCCCGTA
>DATJLY010000209.1:0-3127 GCA_035509095.1 Allostellaceae bacterium
GACGTGAAGATCGCGGCTGACGCGGTCGACATCGTGACGACGCCGCTAATGACGCACTTGCCGATCGGCAGACGACGCCTCGTCGCGATCGTGCAAGATGAAATCGAAGAACGGCCCGGCGCCCTGCGTCTCGCGCCAGCGTTTCGCGCCAGCGACCGCGCGCGCCTGGTAGGCCGGCAGGTCATCGAGCACGGCGCGGATCGCGGCCGCCACCGACGCGCTGGAGAAGCTGTCGAACACCGTGCCGACGTCCCAAGCGCTCGCTTTGCGGCCCATCCAGGTGCCGGTCGGCAACACCAACGGTTTTCCGAGGTTCATCGCGTCCATGAAGATGCCGGTGGCGCGACACGGATAGAACTTGCTTCGGTAGGGCAGCACGACGATATCGCTGGCCTGCAGGGCCGCCGCATAATCGGCCTCGGCGAGATCCCCTTGCAACAACCGTATCTGAGGCCTGGCGGCCGACAGACCCGCCAGGGCGGTCACCGTGCGGTTGAGCTGGGCCGGCTCGGCGCCGGCTCCGGTGATCTGAACCACGGCGCGAAGGTCGGGATGGCTGCCCACCAGGTTCTCGATGATCCCAGGAATCAACTCGAAGCCCCTGATCTTCTCGGCCCGCCCGAGAAACGCCAGGCACGGCGCTTCACCGGTGCTCGGACGTTCAACCAAGGGAGCACCGGAGTCGGTGTGAGGCGTCGCGGTCGGATGGCACAAGGGCCGACCCGCGACGAAATTATAGACGTCCGCCTGGGCCTTGGTCATGCACGAGAAGCGCACGCGCTTCGCCGAGGGGTCGGAAAAGGCCTTGAACGCCAAGCGGTACAGCGCGTGGGCCATGTCGTCGGTCATCGTCGCCGCCTCGTGGTTCGGCTCGAACCACAGCCCGATCACGATCCGAGGGAGATTGGCCGCCGGGAGGCCTTGGGCCCAGGCTCCGATCGCCTGCAGCTGGTTCTGGTTCACCGGCTGGAACACGAGAACATCGTTCGGCGCGAAGCGGCCGGGGTCGAGCCGCTTGAGGTCCTCGAGGTAGACCTGGTTGCCCAAGACATAGTTCTCGATCGGACCCGACAACGGGTCCTGGCTGAAGCGGTAGGCCGGCTCGCACCTGAAATGAGGCTCCGCCGGCAGATCCCCATGCGGGTCGGCGCCGATGCCCTGGTTCCCATACACCATGCATTCGATGCCGCGCGCGCGCGCCTCCGCGACCATCAAACGATCGGCATTCGCGCGACGCCCCGTGCGACCGGTCAGGCCGGCGTCCAGGATCACCAGCCGCATGCTGCGCCATCCCGCATCACACCGCTTCTGCGACGCACCAAACGTTCCAACTCGCCTCGGAAGGAGGCTGCTCCGGGTGCTCGAAATCGCACATGCGCCGGAGCACCATGCCGGCGCGTGCCATCAGCAACTCGAGCTCGACGGGAAAGAAGAAACGGACCTCTTGATGCTCCTCGGTGTGCCGCGCCGCCGCGCCCTTCGGCATCCACCAGATATCGTAATGAACAGTGCAGATTTGCCGGACGGCATCGAGATCGCCGCGACCGGTGCGCAGTAACGTGCCTTCGGGATGCGTGATCCGCTTGACGCGCGCGCTCGGCCGCTGCGCCAGGACGGCGGGCCCGTACCAGCAGTCGAAGATCAGCAGCCCGCCGGGTTCGAGATGGTGCCGAGCCGTGTCGAGGGCTGCGCGCACCGCGGCATCGCCGATCTGGAGATCGATCACCGCAAACATCATCGTCACGACGTCGAAAGTCCGTCCGGCCCGATAGTCGGCGATATCGGCCTGATCGAACCGCAATTTCGTCGCCACTCGGCTTGCCACGGCACGTTCGCGCGCGCGCGCCAGCATGGCCTCCGACCGGTCGACGCCCGTCACGGCGTAGCCAAGGTCCGCGAAGGTCACCGCATGACGCCCGGTGCCACATCCGAGGTCGAGCAGCTCCGTGCCGCATCCATGGTTCTTGGCGGCGGCGCGAACGAAACCGCATTCGCCATCGTAATCCTTGGCGGCATAGAGTCGGTCGTATGCGTCCGCGTAGGCGGGGCCGAAGGACGCCGGATTCACCGCATCGGCCGACAACGTCGTCGTCATGACCCCAGCTCCGGAATCGCGTCACGCAGCGCCGCGCACACCTGATCCGCTTGATCCTCGGTGAGCGTCAGACCCGAGGGAACATACAACCCGCGGCGCGCCAGACGCTCGGTCACCGGGTAGGCCTCGTTGGCGAACAGGCCGCGGTCGCGCAACACCGGTTGCTCGTGCATGCCGAGGAAGAGCGGCCGCGTATCTACTCCGCGCTCGCGCAGCCGCCGCGCGAGTTCTGCAGCATCCAGCGGCAGACTGTCATCGAGCACGACGCAGAACATCCAATAGACATTTCTCGCCCACGCGCGCTCCACGGGCAATTGAAGCAAATCGATATCGGCCAGACGCTCACGATACCACGCAGCTATCCGACGCTTGCGCGCGACGTGATCCTCGATCTTCTCGACCTGAGACAAGCCCACCGCGGCTTGCATGTTGGTCATGCGATAGTTGTGGCCGATCTCGGTATGCAGAAAGCGGCGATCCGATCGGAAGCACAGGTTGCGATAGGAACGCAGCCGCTCCGCGAAGCCGGCATCGGAGGTCACGACCATCCCGCCTTCGCCGGTGGTGATGATTTTGTTGGCGTAGAAGCTGAAGCAACCCATGTCGCCGAGACCACCGACCTTGCGGCCCTCAACCTCGGCGCCGTGCGCCTCGGCGGCGTCCTCGATGACGCGCAGATCGTGCTTCGCCGCGAGCGCGCGGACCCGTCGCATGTCGGCCGGATGGCCGAACATGTGGACCGGCATGATGGCGCGTGTCCGCGTCGTGATTTTCGCCTCGGCCTGATCGAGATCCAGGCACCAGGTATCGGGGTCGGCGTCGACCAGCACGGGAACGCAGCCGGCTTCGATAATCGCGATCACGCAGGAGATGATCGTGAAGGAAGGCAGTATGATCTCCGCACCAGGCTCCAGCCCGAGCGCGCGAACCGCGATCTGCAGCGCAGTCGTCCCATTCGCGACGGCGACGCCGAAGCTGGCGCCGCAGTACGTCGCCCAACGATCCTCGAAGTCTCGCAAGAACGCGCCTTCG
>DATJLY010000210.1:0-7240 GCA_035509095.1 Allostellaceae bacterium
CGTTTCCGATCACGCCCGCCGCAAAGTACGTCCCGGCGGCCGCGCTCGACGCCGCGCGCGCGGGCGGCGCCACCGGACCGGTGCTTAACGACTATAATTATGGAGACTATCTTCTGTTCGCGGGCGTGAAGACCTTCATCGACGGAAGGGCCGACATGTTCGGCGACCCTTTCATCAAGCGCTATTACACCGCGACGCACGGCGACACCGACGCCTTGAAGACGCTGCTCTCGGACTATCACGTCGCCTGGACGATCTTTCCAGGCGATTCGCCGGCGGTCGCGGCGATCGACCACATGGCGGGATGGCGCCGGCTCTATGCCGACAAGGACAACGTGGTGCAGGTGCGCGCGGGCGCCCGCTGACCGCGCTCAATTGCCCAGCCCGGCCGAATAGGTCGTGCCGCCCCCCGTCGTCGTGGTCGTCGTGGTGGTGGTCGGCGGCCCGATCCCGGTGGTGCCGACGCCGGTGCAGTCATTGCCAAGGCTGGCCGAGCCGCTGATCTTCAGCGAGTTGGCGATGATGTTGAGACAGCCGCTCGACGCCGCGGTCGAGCCGCCGGAATAATTCACCGCATATTCCGGCAGGTTGATCACGCCAAAGATGTTCTGCGTCGCGTTGCCGGAGACCGACGCGGTCCCGGTGCCGCTTCCCGATCCGTAAGGCGGCGGCGTGCAGTTGGGCGAGCTCGTGATCAGGATGCCCGAGAAAGGACCCGCATTGGGCGGCACGAGGCTCAGCGACGCCGTGCCCGACACGGCAAAGGAGGCGCAGTTCGTGACCGCGCCGGTGCTGGTATTGGTGAGGCCCAACAGCACGAACGTCACGCCGTCACCATTCTGATAAGGGACGGTGCCATTGCAGGCGAGGTAAGGCGAGGTACAGGTCACGCCGCCTTCGGTGAGCGCGCCGCCCGCGGCAAAAGGCGCCGCCGACAAGGTCGCGATACCGCTCACCGAGACGGTCCCGCCGGGGCAGATGTAATAGACGCCGGGCTGGATCGTGAAGTTGGCGCTCGACAGCGAGACGGTGGTGAGATAGCGGCTGTTGGTCGGGTAGCTTGCGCCGGCGCTGCCGGTGATGTTGGTGGTGAGATTGCCGGTATCCGACGTCGCCGACTGGCACCCGGCGCGATTGCTCGACGTGATGGTCGGGATCGCGACCGGTCCGCCGGAATAAAGATTTCCCTGTTCCTGCGTCGCGTAGGGATCCGTGAAGGTGAAGGAGAGCGCGTCGGCGGTGACGGACATGGTCGCGCAGGCGCTGAGCGTCAGGGTGTTGCCGCTGATCGCCGTGACGGTCGTGCCGCTCGGGATGCCGCCCGCCGTGTCGGCGATGGTCATGCCGACGGAAATGTTGGCGGTGTTCGACACCGATGTCACCATGGTGCAGCTGCCCGCCGCGCTGGTGATGGTGCCGGTCGTCGAGGGAAGCGCCTCGAGGGTTCCCGAAAGGCTCGCGCTGCCGGATTCGGAAAACGCCTTGCCCACATTCGCCAGATAGACATCGCCTGCCGACACCGTCGCGTCACCCGACAGCTCGAGCGCCGAAGAATTCGGATCGTCGACCTCGAGACTGCATCCGTTGAGGTTGACCGTCGCGGAGCCGGAAAGGCCGGTCGAATCGGCCTCGTTATCCAAAGACGTCACCTTGACACAGACGCAAGATGTCGCGTCGCAAGGCGTCGTGCTCGTGGTGGTCGTCTGCGTGCCCGAGCCGGTCATCGCGCTGATGACGCCGACCGACCGGGCCTCGATGATCACCGGGTGGTTCCCCATCAGCACCCTCGAGAAAAGCTGTTGCGGCGATTGCGCGAGCCTCACCTCGAAGGCGTTGGTGCTGCTGCTGTTGCTGGCGGGGGAATAGGGGCCGGATTGGGGCCAGAAATTCACCTCGACGCAGAACGAGCCGGTGCCGGGGCTTGTGATCGAGCAGTTGGACGGGAAGGTGCAGCTCGTTGTGGTGCCGGAGCCGGCGCAGCTTGGGGCGCAATTGGTGGAGCCCGACTGGCAGCCGGGGCTCGTGAAGCCGTAATTGGCGGCGACCGCGAAAGCCTGCGTCTCGGCATTGGCGAGATTGGCGGCGGTCGCGGGCGTCGGATCGCCCAGCGACACGTAATAGGTTGCCGCGCTGAACGCCGCGGCGTCGGTCGCGGCCTGCTGCGTCTGCTGATCATAGAGCCACAAGCCCGCTTCGGTGCCGACGCCGACAAAGCCCGTGAGCACCGGCAACAGCAGCACCACCAGCATCGAGTAATTGCCGCCCTGGTCGCGCCAGAACCGGACCGCAAGGTCTCGCCAGTTCTTCATCGCCTCGCTTCCACTTTGCTCAGGTGTCGCAACAACGCCGCTGCGTCGCGAAACGGCCAGCCATACATCCGCCCGACCCGGTGCCACGCGCCGTCCCCGCCGTCGCCAAGCCCGAGACGGAACCTCTCTTCCTCGCCGGGCAGGTCGAGCGTCCCGAACATCCGGTCCCAAATCGCGAGCGCGAACCCGCGATTGCGGCCGAAATGGCGCGCCTCCGCGCTATGATGGATGCGATGGTGCGCCGGACTGATGAGCCAGCGGTTCAAGACGGGGCCGAACGAGATCCAGAGTTCGGCATGCCGCAGGTTGGCGAGCGCGTTGAACGGCAGCAGGAAGACGTGAAGCCCGAGGAAAGTGTAGAAGCCGACCGCGCCCGCCTCGGCATACCAGACGATGCCGCTGACCAGGCCGGTCGCGAGGTTGGGCACGAGGCCCATGACGAAGAGCTCCACCGGATGGGCGCGAAAGTTGGTGAAGGGCGTCAGCACCTCGGCCGTGTGGTGCAATTTGTGGAACGGCCACAGGATCGGCACGTCGTGCAGCAAGCTGTGAGCGAGATATCGCGCGCCGTCATAGGCGAGAAAGAACATCACCGTGTAGGCGATGCGCGCCGCGCCGGGCGCGAGAAGCGGCGCGGCCATCGCGCCGAAGACACGATGCAGCGCCGCCTCGACCGTGCCGCCGATCGCCGCGCCCGACACGATGAGCGGCGCCACGATCACCGGATAGAGCACCGCATTGACGAGGTAATAGGCGTAATCGGCCTGCGCCGATGGATGCGCCCAGACCCGGCGCGAAAAGAATTTCCTGCAGAAGGCCCGTGGTGTTTCACCCTGGCCGCGCCAACAGACCGCGAGCGCCACCGCGAACGCGATCGCGAGATACGGCAGCCAGAACAGCGATCCGGCGAAAGCGAATTGCACGAACGGTGCGACGAGCAGCGCCAAGGCTTGCCCGGCGAGGGTTTCCATCGCTTGCAATGATTGAGCCGTCACGGGAAATATTATCTATCAGTCGCGGCGTTGCTTGTCGAATGAACCACCCTGTATGCCGCGCGTGGAGACTGCATCGATGTATCGCCGCCACTTCCTCGCCCTTGCCGCGGCAAGTTCCGTCGCGCCGGCATCCGCCGCAACCGTGGCACTGCGCAGTCCCTTCATCGAGGATCTGACCTGGATCGAGGTGCGGGACGCGGTGCATGCGGGCGCGGTCATAGCGATCGTGCCGACCGGCGGCACCGAGGAGAACGGTCCGCACATGGCGACCGGAAAGCACAATCTCATCGTGCGCCATTGCGCCGGCGAGATCGCGCGACGGCTGGGCAACGCGCTGATCGCGCCGGTCATCACCTATGTGCCGGAAGGGCGCTTCGATCCGCCTGACGGTAATATGATTCTGCCGGGCACGATCGGCGTCACCGAGCCTACCTTCGCCGCCATCCTGACGGATGCCGCGATGAGCCTCGCTCTTTCCGGCTTCACGCTGATCTGTTTCATCGGCGATCACGGCCTGTCGCAGCGGATGCAGGCCGCGGTGGCGTCAACCCTGACCGAGCGGTGGCGCGGGCGCGGCATCCGCGTCGCCAACATCGATCACTATTACGGCGCCAACGGCCAGGAGGAATGGCTCAAAAGCCAGGGTTTCAGCGACGCCGAGATCGGTCAGCATGCGGGGCTCGTCGACACGGCGGAGCTGATGGCGGTGGCGCCTCAGGACATCCGCGCCGATTTGCTCGCGCCGAAGACGTGGCCTTCGGGTCCCACCGGCGTCGAGGGCGATCCGACCCGCGCCACGGCCGCGATCGGCCGGACGCTGATCGAGCTCAAGATCGCGGCGGCCGTCGCGCAGATCAGGTCGATCGAATGAGACGAGCCTATGCGTTGCCGGCGCGCGCGTTCGGTGCCGGCAAGGCTTTGCCTTGCCGCACCATGTCCTTGAGCGCCTTGTAGTCGCGGATCGCAAGCGAGCGGGTGCGGCGCTCGGCGATGCCGCGGCTATAAAGGTCGGCGATGGCGCTCGCGACGGCCTCGCGACTCGTCTGCGTCCGCACCGCGAGGTCCTGGTGGCTCGGCAGTTCGGGCACGATCCAACGGTCGCCGCCGGGCTTCTCCACGCGCGCAAGGCGGATGATCTCGGAATAGATGCGCTGCTCCGGCCCGATCCGCGAGACGCGGGTGACCTTGTCGTCGAGGTCGCGGATGATCCCGGCCCACCGCTTCAGCAGCGACAGCGCCACTTCGCCCCGCCGCACGATCAGCGCCTGAAACTCCTCTTTGGGAAGCTCGGCGACGGTGCAATCCTCCTCGGCCACGACCGTGGCGGACGAGGTACCGCCGTCGATCGCGGAGATCTCGCCCAGCGCGTCGCCCCGCGCCACGGTCGCAATGGTGAATTCGTCCCCGTCCTCGAGGCGGTGGACGATGCGCGCGCGACCCTCGGTGATGAAATAGGTGGAGCTGCCGAGGCTGAACCGCTCCAGCAGCACGGCGCCGGCGGCGATGCGCCGGAACGAGCACCGCGTCTCCAGATAGCGGCGTTCCTCTTCCGGGACGGAGCTCAATATCTTCACGCTGCCGAGCGATAGGGCGGAAGCGGGCCCTTCCTGCCCGGACGGCGTCTCGCGTTCTTCGGTCATGGCGGATTGCGCCCTTTCAGGTCGCGACGGAACCGGGATCAGCCTTCGCCGGCCGCCGCGTTGGGAACCTCGGTCCGGCCGCTCAAGATGAGGCTCTTGAGCATCGCGTAGTCGTGGATCATCAGCGATTTCTGCTTTCGCTCGGCGATGCCGCGGCGATAGAGCTCCGAGATCGCCGCGGCGACCGATTCGCGGCTGGTCTGCGCCCATTCGGCGAGATCCTGGTGGCTCGGCAGCTCGCGCACGACCCAGTGCGGGTCGTCGGCCTGCTCTCGCCGGGCGAGCCGCACGAGCTGGGAATAGACGCGCTGGTCGGGGCCGATGGTCGAGACATAGCTGAACTTGTCGTCGAGCTCGCGGATGATGGCGGCCCACCGATAGAGCAACGCGAACGCCACTTCGCCGTGCTTCACGACGAGGTCGCGAAATTCGGTCCGCGCCAGCTCGGCCACGACGCAATCCTGGTCCGCGATGATGGTGGCGGAGCGGCCGAGCCCGTCGATCGCCGCGATCTCGCCCACCGTGTCGCCCTCGGACACGATCGCAATGGTGATCTCGTCCTCGCCCGGCAAATAGTGCACGACCCGCCCGGTGCCGGAGAGCATGAAATAGACCGCGCTGCCGACGCTGAACCGCGCGACGATCACGTCCCCCGCGCTGAAGCGGCGGAACGTGCATTTGTCCTCGAGCGCCTTGCGGTCCGTCTCGGGCACCTCGCGCAGCAGGTGGATGCCCGAGAGCGAAACGGCGCCAGTATCTGGAGTGTCTGCACTGTTCGGCATGGGCCCCACCTCCGCATTTCAAGATACGCGACGAGCGGCGACCCTTGTCAAGGCGCATCGACGCAACCGATTCGCGGGAACCCGATTTCATTGCGGTCACAAACCAAGCCCCGATCGCGCCGGCCCGCGCATCGCCGGCGTTGGCGCCCCCGTCTCCCTCGTTTCATTTGAATACCATAGTATTACTCGCCGCCACGGAAGGAAAAAACGAACCTTTTGAAGGATCGATAGCAGCTATTTATTGACGTGCTGCAAAACTCTGCTTTATCCTCCGCGCCCGAATAACGGCAGGACGAAATTAACATTTACTAATCGTGACCGGAACCGGGCGAGCATCGTTTGTGCGGGGCGTTTGGACGCGCGAAGGCCCGGTTCACGCGACATCGTCACTTACGGAGGATTCCATGCTGCGCCTTTATGTTGCAGGTACAAGCATCAAGCATGCGGCGACCGACGCGCTCTGCCGGTTTCGGGGCGACGCGTCCGGCGTCACCGCGATCGAATATGGGCTGATCGCCGGCGCGATCGCGGTCGCGATCATCGCCACCGTCATCGCGCTGGGCGGCGACATCAAGAACCTCTTTGCCACGACCGGCAGCGCCCTCAACTCGACGGCCGGTTCGACGCTCTAAGCCAAAGCGCCCAGAAGCCGCGATGAACAGTGGCTCGGGCGCTCCGAGGATCGGAACAGGCCGGGGGACGGCTCCAGGTGCCGCTTCGCGAGATCTCAGACGAGAGGACAGGTCCATGCAGCTTTTAGATTTGCTCCGCGCCTGGCGGCGGGATGCGTCCGGCGTGACGGCGATCGAATATGGGCTGATCGCCGGCGCGATCGCGGTGGCGATCATCGCCACGGTGATCGCCCTTGGCGGCGATATCCAGAATCTCTTCGCCACGACGGGCAGCGCGCTCAACTCGACCAGCGGCTCGACCCTGTGACCAGAGGCTGGTGCGGCGCCCGCCGCACCAGCCGCTTTCACCGTCGTTTCCCGGAATAGCAAGCGCATGACATGAGATTGGTCAGCGGTCTGATCATCGGCTTTGCTCTCGTGCTTGCGGGGGCCGTGTTCTTCATCGTCCCGCGCCTCATGAGCCGCAGCGCCAGAGAGGCGCAGCAGATGCAGCAGCCGCAACCGCAGCGATTGGCGGCCGACGACGTGCTCGTCGCGGCACGCGATCTTCCGGCGGGCCTCGTGCTGAAGCCCGAGGATGTGCGCTGGCAGCACTGGCCCGAAGAGGCGCTCGATGCGAGCTTCCTGGTGCGCGAGAAAGGTGCCGATCCGGCGAAGGACGTGGCGGGGAAGATCGTCACCCACGGCATCGAGGCGGGCGAGCCCGTTACCGCCTCGCGGCTGCTGAAGCCAGGCGATACGAGCATTTTGGCCGCCGAGATGGCGCCTGGCACGCGCGCGGTGACCGTGAAGATCGACCCGATCACCGGCGATGCCGGCTTCATCGGTCCGCTCGACCGCGTCGACGTGCTGTTGACCGAGCATTTCACGGTGACGCAGGTT
>DATJLY010000211.1:0-7234 GCA_035509095.1 Allostellaceae bacterium
AAAAACTTCACGATCATCCACACCCGCGAAGGACACCGCCCGGACCTCGCCGATCTGCCGGAAAACAAGCGCTGGCGGTCGCGGCGGATCGGCGCGGGCATCGGCGATCCGGGTCCATGCGGGCGCATTCTGGTCCGGGGCGAGAAAGGGTGGGAGATCATTCCGGAGCTGGCGCCCCTTCCCGGCGAGCCGATCATCGACAAGCCGGGCAAGGGCTCGTTCTGCGCGACCGACCTCGAGTTGATCCTGCGTACGCGCGGCATCACCAACCTGCTGCTGACCGGCATCACGACCGATGTCTGCGTCCATACGACCATGCGCGAGGCGAATGATCGCGGCTTTGAATGCCTGCTGCTCGAGGATTGCTGCGGCGCGACCGACAAAGCCAACCATGACCATGCCATCAAGATGGTGAAGATGCAGGGCGGCGTGTTCGGAGCGGTCGCGCGCTCGGCGGATTTGATACGGGGGATCGCGTGAGCCAGGGAAGCGCGCTTGGCGTCGAGACGGTCGGCATCGGCAAACGGTTCGGCGATCTGGTGGCGCTCGACGACGCGTCGGTGCACGTGCCCGCGGGAAGCGTCCATGCGCTGCTCGGCGAAAACGGTGCCGGCAAGTCGACGCTCGTCAAATGCATCATGGGCTATTATCGGCCCGATTCCGGCGCCGTCAGGATCGATGGCGCCGAGGTGGCGATCGCTAGCCCGCGGCAGGCGCACGCGCTTGGCCTCGGCATGGTGTACCAGCATTTCACGCTGGTGCCTCACATGACGGTCCTCGAGAACATGGTCATGGCGCGCGCCGACGTGCCGATGATCATCGATTGGGGCGTCGAGCGACGCCGGTTCGGCGACTTCCTGGCCACCATGCCGTTCCAGGTGCCGCTCGATTCGCCGGTTTCGTCGATGGCCGCCGGCGAGAAGCAGAAGGCCGAGATTCTAAAGCAGCTCTATCTCGAAAGTCGCTTCCTCATCCTCGACGAGCCGACCTCCGTGCTGACGCCCAACGAGGCCGACGAGATCCTCGGCATGATCCGCGACATGGCGCACGAGGGCCGGATCACCGTTCTCATCATCACGCACAAGTTTCGCGAGGTGATGGCGTTCGCCGACGACGTTTCCGTGCTGCGGCGCGGCCATTTGGTCGGCGGTGGGAAGGTCGCGGACTTCACCGCCGACGATTTGGCCCGCTTGATGGTGGGCGATCAGGAAATACATGGCCTGGGGGGCCGGGCCGCCGACGCGACCGGCGCCAACTGCCTCGAGCTGCGCGAGCTCGCCGCTGAAGACGACGAGGGGTTGCCGGCGGTCCGCAACGTCACGCTCGCCGTGCGCGCTGGCGAGATCGTCGGGATCGCCGGCGTTTCGGGCAACGGACAGAGCGAGCTGGTGCAGGTTCTTGCCGGTCAGCGCGATGCGACCGGCGGGGAAGTGTGGGTGCATGGCGAGCGCTACCACGCGCGGCGCGCCGAAACGCTGCGCCATCGCGTCTCGCTTTTGCCGGAGGAGCCGTTGCGCAACGCCTGCATTCCGCGCATGAGCGTGTCGGACAACATGGCGTTCCGCCGCTTCGATCAGCCGCCTTATGCGGTCGCATCGTGGCTCAACCGCTCGGCTTTCCGGCGCGCGGCGGAGGAGTTGATCGAGCGTTACCGCGTGAGGACCCGCTCGCCGGATACGCCGGTCGGCACGCTCTCGGGCGGCAACGTGCAGCGCGCGGTGCTGGCGCGCGAGCTTTCGGGCGAGGTGGATGTGCTGATCGCCGCCAACCCAGTGTTCGGGCTCGACTTCGCCGCCGTCGCCGACATCCATGCCCAGATCATGGCCGCGCGAAACCGCGGCGCGGCGGTCCTTCTCGTCAGCGAGGATCTCGACGAGCTGTTGGAGCTGTCGGACCGGCTTCTCGTCATATTCGAGGGCCAGATCGTTCACGAGACGACGCCCGGCGATGCCGACCTCACCGTCATCGGCCGATACATGGCCGGGCACTGAGGCCGCCTTTGTCGCTGATTGAGGACGCGCTTCCCTATCCCTACGAACTGCCGCGCCCGCGGGTAGCGCTCGTCATGATCGACATGCAGCGCGATTTCCTCGAGCCCGGAGGGTTCGGCGCCGCGCTCGGCAACGACGTGTCGCGCCTTGCCCCGGCGGTCGCGCCGGCCGCGCGCCTCATCGCCGCCTTTCGCCGTCATGGTCTTCCCGTGATCCACACGCGCGAGGCGCACCGCGCCGATCTTTCCGATTGCCCGCCGGCAAAGCTGACGCGGGGCGGCGCCACTTTGCGGATCGGCGATCCCGGCCCGATGGGCCGCATCCTTGTCGCCGGGGAGCCGGGCGTCGAGATCATTCCCGAACTCGCGCCCGCACCGGGCGAACTCGTGATCGACAAGCCGGGCAAGGGCGCGTTCTATGCGACCCCGCTCGGCGATGTCTTGCGCGAGCGCGGCATAACCCACCTCGTCGTCGGCGGCGTCACGACGGAGGTCTGCGTGCAGACGACGATGCGCGAGGCGAACGACCGCGGCTTCGACTGCCTTCTCGTGGAGGATGCGACCGAAAGCTATTTCCCGGAATTCAAGGCAGCGACGCTCGCGATGGTACGTGCGCAAGGCGGCATCGTCGGCTGGACCGCGACCGCCGATCAGGTCATCGCGGCGCTGGCCCGGCCGGACCGCGATCGTGCCTGAGGCGGTGAGCCTTGATGGCCTGATCGGCCGGACGAACTGGGATGATATGCAGTGGGATGCGTTCCGGCCCGGCATTCGAGTACACTGGCTTTATCGAACCGGCGCGGGGGGCGCCGAGGCGGCACTGTTGCGCTACGATCCCGGCGCAACAGTGCCGCTCCACGAACATCTTGGATGGGAGCACATATTGGTGCTCCGCGGTTCGCAGTCCGACGGCACGACCCGTTATAAAGAAGGCGCGTTGCTGATCAGCCCGCCCGGTTCGCGTCATGCCATCGCCAGCCCGGAAGGCTGCGTCGTGCTCGCGATATGGCAGCATCCGGTGCGGATCGTTTGACGGCCGGCGCGCCCCTCAACTTCCCCGATAGGTCGTATAGCTCCACGGCGTCGCCAACAACGGCACGTGGTAATGGCGTTCCGGATCGGCGACGGCAAAGCGGACCGGCACCCGGTCGAGGAATGGCGGATCGGCGGCTGGCGATCGGCGTTGCGCGAAATAGGCGCCGATCTCGAAGCTGAGCTCGTACTGGCCGATCGGCACCGGGCGATCCGCGATGAGCGGCGCGTCGGTCCTGCCGTTGCCGTTGGTCGCGCCGCGCCAGACGAGGTGCGGCGCGCTGGTACGGCGAACCTCGTACAGCGTGACCGCGACGCCTGCCGCGGGCTCGCCGCGCTCGGCGTCCAGCACATGGGTCGTGAGCTGCCCAGTCACCGCAAGAGACCCCGGTCCGGCGACGCCAGCCGCGAGCCGCAAAGCGGCGATGCGGTCGATCTCGGCGAAGGCGGTCGCAAGCTCTTGTTCCGGCGTGTTTAGAAGCCGGCGCTCGAACGTCGCGAAGATCGAATCCCGCGTGTGCCGGCGCACGCACAGGATGAAGGGATGGGCGAACCGCGCGTGGTAGGCGGTGTTGAGGCGCTCGAGCGCGTTTGCTTCCTCGCTGGTCAGCTGGTCGAGGCCTGCCGCTCCCTGCTCCGCGGTTGAGTCCCGCGTCAGCGCGATCGCGCGCTTGGCAAGGTCGGGATGGCCGCGCACCAGCGCGAGCCGATCCTCGGAGGATGCGGCGCGAACGGCGTCGCCGAGCGCCGCCAGCACGGCGGCAATGGTGGCAAAGGGCCGGCGCGCCGCCGCGGCCTCGGCGGCCCACGCCGCATGCTCGTAGATATTGCCGAGCACCGCCACGAATTCGGCGTGCGGAAGCTCGTTGAGCGTGGCGAGCGAGATCGGATCGAGATCCGCCATCCGGGCGGCCTATTTCGCAGCCTGGAGCCCGGCGGCCATGCGGGCGCGGTCGGCGTCGCTGATCTCCGTCACGTTGTCGGGCGGCATGGTGTGGGTCAGGACCGCATAGATCTCGATGTCGCGCGCGTGGCGGCGGATCTCCTCGGGCGTGTCGAGGCGGACGCCGCGCGGCGCTGTCACGATCCCTTCCCAGAGGGGTTCGGCCGCGTGACACATGCTGCAGCGGCTGAGGACGATGTCCTGGGCTTGGGCGAAGGTCGCGTGGGGATCGGCCTTGAGCGCGGCCTCGGGCGAGAGGCGCGATCCGCTCCACGACAGCCACGCGATCACGGCGACGCCGATCGCGGCGACCGCCCAGGTCCACCAGGGATTAGGCTGCTCCGCATGCCGCCGGTTGTAGAAGTGACGGATCAGGAACCCGATCACCAGCACGATCGTGAAGATGATCCAGTTGTAGCGCGTGCCGAACATCAGCGGGTAATGATCGCTGATCATCATGAACACGACCGGCAGGGTGAGGTAGTTGTTGTGGACCGAGCGCTGCTTGCCTTGGGCCCCCAGCGCCGGATCCGGAACCTTCCCGGCGACCAGCGCCGCCACCACCTTCTTCTGGTTGGGGATGATGACGAAGAACACGTTGGCCACCATGATCGTGCCGATCAAGGCGCCCATCTGGATGAACGCGCCGCGGCCGCTGAAAAGATGCGTGAAGAGATAGGCGAGGGCGACCAGGAAGACGAACATCACGGCGGCCAGCAGGGTCTCGTTCCGACCGAGCGCCGAGCGGCACATCAGGTCATAGGCAAGCCACCCGCCGGCAAGCCCGACGAGGCTGATCGCGATCGCCACCGCGGGCGATATGTTCAGCACCGTGCGGTCGATGAAGAACATGTCGGCGCTCACATAGTAGGTCACGACCAGCAGGCCGAAGCCGCTGAGCCAGGTCGTGTAGGCTTCCCATTTGAACCAGGTGAGGTGATCGGGAAGGCGCGAGGGCGCCACCATATACTTCACCATGTTGTAGAAGCCGCCGCCGTGAACCTGCCACGCCTCGCCCTGGGTTCCGTCGGGAATGCCGGGATTTGGCTTCAGGCTCAAATCGAGATGGATGAAATAGAACGAGCTGCCGATCCATGCGATGCCGGCGATCACGTGCAGCCACCGCACCAACGCGCTCAATCCCTCCATCAGGACGATATCCATGATCCTTCACCTATGATTTCGCCGGGTGGACCGCGCGCCAGTGGCGAGCGATGTCGACGCGCCGGCAGATCCAGACCTTGTCGTGCCGTTCGACATGGTCGAGGAACCGCCGCAGCGCCGCGAACCGGCCGGGCCGCCCGGCAAGCCGGCAATGCAGCCCCACCGACATCATCTTCGGCGCGCGCTCGCCCTCCGCGTAAAGCGTGTCGAAACTGTCGCGCAGATAGGCGAAGAACTGGTCCCCCGAATTGAATCCCTGCGCCGTGGCAAAGCGCATGTCGTTGGCGTCGAGCGTATAGGGCACGATGAGATGGTCGTGCCCCTCCACCTTGATCCAATAAGGCAGGTCGTCCGCATAGGAGTCGGCGTCGTAGAGGAAGCCGCCATGCTCGACGACGAGGCGCTGGGTGCGGGGGCTGGTGCGTCCGGTGTACCAGCCGAGCGGCCGCTCGCCGGTCATCCGCTCGATCACCGCGACGGCGCGCCGCAGATGCTCGCGCTCGGTCGCTTCGTCGACGGTCTGGTAATCGATCCAGCGCCAGCCGTGGCTCGCCACTTCGTGGCCGCGCTCCACCATGGCGCGCGCCGCCTCGGGATTGCGTTCGAGCGCCATCGCGACCGCGAACACGGTGATCGGGACGCCCCGCTCCTCGAACAGCCGCATGAGGCGCCAGAAGCCGGCGCGGCTTCCGTACTCGTAAAGCGACTCCATGCTCATGTGGCGTTCGCCCACGAACGGCTTGGCGCCGACAATGTCGGAGAGGAAGGTCTCCGACGCCTGGTCGCCGTGGATGACCGCGTTCTCGGCGCCCTCTTCGTAGTTCAGCACGATCTGCAGCGCGAGCCGCGCCACGCCGGGCCAATCCGCCTGCGGCGGATTGGCGCCGTACCCGATCATGTCGCGCGGATAGTCAGCCATCGTTTCAGCCTTTTCCTGACAAAAGATCGGCCAGCGTCAGAGCGACGATCCGGGTCGCCTTCCGTAGGTCCTCGAGCACCAGCTTCTCGTCCGCGCGATGGCCGTTGGCCTCGAGAAGCGTGCGGGGTCCGGCGCCATAAAGCACCGTCGGGATGCCCGCTTCGGCATAGTGACGCGCATCGGTATAGAGCGGCACGCCGTGCGCGGGGATGTCCTCGCCCAGCACCGCCCGCGCGTGCGTCTGCAGAGCGGTGGTGAGCGTCGCCTGTTTCGCATTCGAGCGGAGCGGCGCCGCGCGAAGAATGGGCCGCACCGTGACTTCGATGCCCGGGAGGCTGCGCCCGACCTGCTCGATGTGCCGCACCAGCGCCTGCTCGACCTCGTCGGGCGACTCTTCGGGAATGATGCGGCGGTCGAGCCGCAAGGTCACGAGATCGGGCACCACGTTGGTGTTGATGCCGCCCTTGATCAGCCCCACGACAAGCGTCGGGTGCGTGATGCCCGGAACGCGCGACCGCACCGATCTCAGCTCGTCCCGCAGCGCATAAAGCGATGTCAGCATCACCGTCGCGGCCGCAAGCGCGTCGGCGCCGTTGTCGGGCTCCGCCGCGTGGGCCGACCGTCCCTTGACGCTCACTTCGAGATGCAGGCAGCCATTATGCGCGATCACGACGCCATAAGAGAATCCGGCGCAGATCGCATAGTCCGGCTTGACGATGCCTTCCTTCAGCAAAAAACCGGGCCCGAGCAGGCCGCCGGCCTCCTCGTCATAGGTGAAATGAAGCTCGACCGTGCCGGCATGCGCCGCGCCCGTCTCGATCAAGGCCTTCAACGCGAAGGCATAGGTCGCGACATCCGATTTCGAGACCGCGACGCCGCGTCCATACATCACGCCGTCCCGGATCACCGCGCCATAGGGATCGACCGTCCATCCGTCGCCCGGCGGCACCACGTCGCCATGCGCGTTGAGAGCGATCACCGGCCCCGGCCCGATGCGATGGCGGATCACGAGATTGGTCACGCTGACCATGCCGTTGGCGCGGACGATCGGATCGGGGACGGGATGGAGCTCGACGGCAAAGCCCAGCCTCCGCAGCAGGGACGCTGCACGCTCCGCCGGCCCGGCGCAGTCGCCGGGCGGATTGTCGGACGGGATCCGCACGAGCTCGGCGAGAAAATCCCGCTG
>DATJLY010000212.1:0-6214 GCA_035509095.1 Allostellaceae bacterium
CTGTCGCCCATCTCGCCTTCGAGCTCGGCACGCGGCACCAGCGCGGCGACCGAATCGACGACCAGCACGTCGATCGCGCCCGAGCGCACCAGCGTGTCGGCGATCTCGAGCGCCTGCTCGCCGGCGTCGGGCTGCGAGATCAGAAGATCGTCGATATTGACGCCGAGCTTGCGCGCATAAGCGGGGTCGAGCGCGTGCTCGGCATCGATGAAGGCGCACGCGCCGCCCGTGCGCTGCGCCTCGGCGATCACATGGAGCGCGAGCGTGGTCTTGCCGGAGCTTTCCGGCCCATAAATCTCGATGATGCGGCCGCGCGGCAGGCCGCCGATGCCGAGCGCGATATCGAGCCCCAGGGAGCCGGTGGAGATGACCTCGATCTCGGTCGCGGTCTCGCGTGAACCGAGCTTCATGATCGAGCCCTTGCCGAACGCCCGTTCGATCTGGCCCAGCGCGGCGTCCAAAGCCTTCTGCTTGTCCACGGTTTCCCTGTCCAACAGGCGCAAAGCGGTAGCCGACATGCCCCTACCCCCTTATTCCATAGCGATCAGAACGTTGCAATGAAGGGATCGTACTTTGTTTGTTCCTGGATAGCAAGTTCTGATTTCGTTCTTTTTGCTTGATATTGAACGCATAATGTAGTATATATCCGGTTATCGTGACCGCTCAGTGCGGACGGGAAGGGAGAGCGGAAAACGCGGTGACGATTATCAATTGTCGCGATTTTCGCGCCGCGCGGCGCCATGGTATGAGGCAACTCGGGAGGCCGCCATGACCCAGCTTGCCCTGCCCTTCAACCTCGATCGGTGGATCGGGACGAACCTGCCTCAGGCGCTCGGCGCCGTCGGCAACAAAGAGGTGTTCAAGGGCTCGGACTTCATCTTCCAGATCATCAAAGGGCCGAACGCCCGCAACGATTTCCACATCGATCCCTATGACGAGATCTTCTATCAGCTCGCCGGGGACATCTTCCTGCACGTGATCGATGACGGCCGCGAGCGGCGGCTGCGCATCGCGGAGGGCGAGGTCTTCATCCTGCCAAAGCAGGTCTATCACTCGCCGCGTCGGCCGCCGGGCACGATCGGCCTGGTGATCGAGCGGCCGCGGGCCGCGACCGAGCTCGACGGATGCGCCTGGTTCTGCCCCGCCTGCGCCAACAAGCTGCATCAGGTCGATTTCTGGTGCGAGGATATCGAGAAGGGCATCAAGGACGTGCTCGCCGCCTTCAACGCCGACGAAGCATTGCGCACCTGCACGAAATGCGGCGCGGTGCTGCCGGATCCCACCGGCACCGACCCGTGGGCGGACCCCAAGGCGTGGACATGAGCGGCCTCGGGCGGCTACAACGATTCGACCCTTGAGATTGAGGAGAGGACATGAACGCCGACGCCAAGAAGACCGCCCTCCGCATGATCCCCTATGGGATCTATATCCTCACCGCCGATGACGGAAAGGGTGGCGTCGCAGCCGCGACGGTGAACTGGGTCACGCAATCGGCTTTCGCGCCGCCGCTCGTGGTGGTCGGCGTCAAGACCGACAGCGGCGCCTACAAGATTGTCCGCGACGTCAAGAATTTCGCCCTCAACATGCTGGGCAAGGACCAGAAGGGACTGGCCTTCACCTTCTTCAAGCCGGCCGAGCTGAAGGACGGCAAGATCAGCGGCCAGGAGTTCCGCAAGGGCGAGACCGGCGCGCCGATCCTGACCGCCGCCGTCGCCGCGGTCGAATGCCGGGTCAAGTCGGTCGTCGAGGAAGGCGACCATCACGTGCTGGTGGCCGAAGTGGTGGAGGCCCATGTCATGAAGCCGCCCGCGGGCCGTCCCGACACCGCGATTCTCGAGATGAAGGACCTTGGCGACAACGTCTTCTATGGCGGCTAGCTCCGAGTCGATGGGACCCGTTCGGTTGTATTTAAGGTTCCTGCGATATAGCATTAAGCTCCTGTAATATTGCGTGTCGGGGCCGGCATTTGCCGCCCCGGCGGGGGCGTCATGCACGACCTGTTCCTCAGTTATTCGCGGCGCGACCTGCCGAAGATCGAGGTCCTGGCGTCGATGCTTGAGCGCATCGGCTGGACCATCTGGTGGGACCGCCGGATCATCGTCGGCCAGGCGTTCGACAAGGTCATCGAGCGCGCGCTCGAAGAGGCGCGGATCGTCATCGTCGCATGGTCGGAACATTCGGTCGATTCCGACTGGGTCCGCGCCGAGGCGTCGTTCGCGGTGGAGCAGAACAAGCTGGTGCCGATCGCGCTCGATCACGCGCCGTGGCCGGTCCGGTTCCGCACCACCCACACGCTCGACCTGACGGATTGGGACGGCACAAAGGACCATATCGCCTGCACGCGCCTCATCGCCGATCTGCAAGAGCGGCTGGGCCCGCCGGGCGATCCCAAGCCGGCAGGAGAGCGCGCCGCCCGCAGCGACCTCGCGGCGAGCTTTGGTGGCGCGCGCGTGATCGGCGCCAATGCCGGCGCGATGGCGCTTCCCCTGGGGCGCGGTAGCGCGCGCGCCCCAGGGCTTGGCGCCGGCGCGTGGGCCGGGATCGGCGTCGCAGCCGTGCTGGCCCTGCTGGTCGGTGCCCATATCGCCTATCCGCGGCCGCTTCTCTCGGCGTTTGGCGCCAACACCGCGGCCATCCAGCAAGACGTCGCGAGGAAGCTGATGCCGCTCCGCTGCGCCACCATCACGCCGACGGTGACGCAGGACTGGATGTTCCAGGTCAAGGTACAGCTCGCCGGCTATGTCTCCGCCAATGACGATGTCGCGGCCGCCACCGACCTCGCCAAGGTCCAGAACGTCTCGTCGGTCGCAAACGCGCTGACCGTCCTGCCCTGGCCGTTCTGCGACGCCGTCAACATCGCCGACACCGTCGCCCCGCCTGGCTCGGGCCTTACGCCGCCGCAGATCCGCTCCGACAGCCCCGACATGGTGTTCAAGGATGGCGACCGCCTGGTGCTCAACGTGACGTCCGCGTCGATCGACGGCTATCTCTATGTCGATTATGTCGACGATGGCGGCACTGTCGCGCACATGCTGCCCAACAAGCACGATGCCAACAACGACTTGCGCGCCGGGCAGGACATCACCGTGGGCGCGGCCGCCGGCGACAAATCGGGCGAGCCCGCCTACGAGGTCGGCGCGCCCTATGGCAAGCGCATGATACTCGCGACCACGTCCCGCGCGCCGCTCTTCGACAAGCCGCGAGACCAAGTGGAAAACGCGGCCACATATCTCGGAGCCTTGCGGCAATCCTTGGCGAAGGTGCGCGGCGACGATCCCGCGTCCGCGGTCATGTCCTATCGCTTCATCACCACCGAAGCCGCGAAGGAATGAACGACGCGCCGCACCACGCAACGCGCACCGCTGAGCAATGGCTGACGGCGGTCAAGGCGTTCGAGCGCGAAGGCGAGTTCTTCAAGGCCTATGATCTCGCGGCGCAGGCGTTGGGCTCGTTTCACGATGATCTCTGGCTGAAGCATCGCGCAGTCCTGTGCCTCGCACGCGCGGGCGCGATCGACCTTGCTCAGCATAAATATTCGGAATTCGGACTTCCCGGCGCCGCCATCGAGAACGAGGACGTCGACGCGCTCGGCGCGCGCCTCCTCAAAGACCTGGCACTTGCCGCGACCGGCGAAAAGCGGCGCAAGATGGCGGTGCAGGCAGCCGATCGCTATGCGGCGATCCACGAGCGCTATCACAACTACTATCCTGCCATCAACGCGGCCTCGATGCGGCTCGTCGCGGGCGACGACGCCGGCGCAAAGTCCTATGCCCGCTCTGCGCTCGCCGAGCTCGAAGGCGCCGAGGAGGACTATTATTCCGTCGCCACCCGGATCGAGGCGCTGTTCCTTTTGGGCGAGGTCGACGCGGCCCGCGCGCTCTTCCCCAAGGCGATGAAGCTCAATCGCGGCGACCAGGCCGCGCTCGCGACCACCTGGCGGCAGCTCCAACTCGTGCTCGAGCTGAAGAACCTCGATCCGAAAGTGGTTGCTCGCGAGTTCGCGCCCCACACGGTCGTGCATTTCCTTGGCCACATCATCTCGGCGAGCGGACGCTTCAAGGCTGTCGAAGAATCGACCGTCCGGTCGCAGATCGCCGAGTATTTCGACGAGCATCCGGTGGGCTCCGGCTACGGCTCGCTCGCGGCGGGCGCGGACATCCTGTTCGCCGAAGAGCTGATCCGGCACGGCGCCAGCGTCCACGTCGTGCTTCCCTTCGAGCTCGAGGAGTTCATCGATATCTCGGTGCGGCCGGCGGGCAAGGAATGGGTGCGTCGGCTCGAGCACTGTCTTGCGTCCGCCGCGACCGTGCGCTGGGCAACCGAAGACAGCTATCTCGGCGACGACTATCTGTTCGCCTATTGCAGCAAGATCGCAATGGGGCTCGCGGTCTTACGCGCCCGCCACCTCGGCAGTCAGGTCGAGCAGGTCGCGATATGGGACGGACGCCCAGCCGCCGGCCGGGGTGGCACCGCGGACGACGTCGCGTTCTGGAAACGCGCGGGCTTCGCGCAAACGATCATCCGCTGCGGCGACTTTCGCGGGCGGATCAAGCCGGCGCCGCAGACGACCATCGCCAAACCCGCCGGCGGACGCGTCATCCGTGCCATGCTGTTCTGCGACATCAAGGGCTTTAGCAAGCTCAACGATGTCGAGCTCCCGAATTTTGTGGCCAACCTGCTGGGTGCGATCGGCAAGGTGGTCGATTCCTTCGGCGGGTCTGTCAGCTTCGCCAACACCTGGGGCGATGGACTGTTTCTGGTGTTCGAGGATCCGGCGCAGGCGGCGCGCTGCGCGCTCGATCTGCAGCTTGCCGTGAGCCGTATCGATCTGGCGAAGGCGGGATTGCCGCCATATATCGCGATGCGGATTGGCGGACATCTTGGACCCGCCTATGCCGCTCTTGATCCGGTGCTGCTGCGCCAGAACTATTTCGGCGCCCATGTAAGCCGCGCGGCGCGCATCGAGCCGGTGACGCCCGAGGGCTGCGTCTATGTGACGGAGAATTTCGCCGCGGTGCTGGGCCTCGAGAATGGCAAGGAGTTCGCGTGCGACTATGTCGGCATGACCGAGGCCGCGAAGAAATACGGCTCGATGCGGATGTTCCTGCTGCGGCGGCTGACCGGCAATAGTTGATGGCCCGCGCGCACCATTCGGTAGACTGCGCACACTCGAAAGCGGAGAACGAGACCATGGACGAGGTTCTGCTCGAGCGTATCGAGGACGGCGTTCTGACGCTCACGCTCAACCGGCCCGATCGGCTCAACGCCTTCAGCCCCGACATGTGCGACCGTCTGCACCAGGCTCTGCTGCGCGCGGCCGAGACGCGAGCGGTCGGCGCAATCATCCTCACCGGCGCGGGGCGTGCCTTCTGCGCGGGCGGTGACGTCAAAGCCATGGCCGAGAGTCAGCATTCGGATCAGACGCCCGAGGAAAGGATGGTTGATTTGCGCCGCCGGATGGAGGCGGCGCGCCTTCTTCACGAGATCGCGAAGCCGACGATCGCGATGGTGCGCGGGCCCGCCGCGGGCGCAGGGTTGTCGCTGGCACTCGCCTGCGACCTGCGCATCGCCGGCACCGAGGCGCGCTTCACGACGGCCTTCGCCAAGGTCGGCCTTTCCGGCGATTTTGGCGGCCATTATTTCCTGACCCGGATCGTCGGCACCGCGAAGGCCCGGGAGCTTTATTTCACCTCGACCATGCTCGACGCGACGCGGGCGCTGGAATTGGGGCTGGTCAATCGCGTCGTGCCCGATGGCTCGCTCGAGGCGGAGACGATCGCGTTCGCTCGCTCGCTCGCGGCGGGACCGCGCGTCGCGCTCGGCTATATGAAGCAGAACCTGAACCTTGCGGAGACGGCAAGCCTTGCGCAGGTGATGGATGCCGAGGCGATGCGCCATACGCGCTGCTTTGGGACCGACGACCACCGTGAAGCGGCTGCTGCCTTCGTCGCGAAGCGCCCTCCTGTCTTCACGGGCCGATAGAAACGCGCCCCTTTTCTTTTCGACCCGGCCACCCCACTCTTGGGCCGAGACGACTTCGTTGGGAGCAGCGACCATGGCCACCGTGAGCATCGAGCGCGTCGACCACATCGGCATCCGGGTGCGCGATTTCGAGCGCGCAATGGCATTCTATGAAGTGCTGGGTTTCTCGCTCGGCCATCGCGTCACCTTCGACGCCGTAGCGATCATCCGCAACGCCGCGGGCGTCGAGATC
>DATJLY010000213.1:0-6870 GCA_035509095.1 Allostellaceae bacterium
CGGTGCTGATCTTCATCAACGGCCGCTATCGCACCACCGCCGGCATCCGCCTCACCGGCCTGCCCGACGACGGCTCGGCTTGACGCGTCACTCGGCCGCCGACGCCTTGTCGAGCAGATGCTGCGGCGTCGACGATACGACCTTGGCGTAGATCGGCTTGAATTGCTGCGGCCCGCCTTCGATGAGGCCGACGAACTCGGGCTTCATCGCCGCGAGCTGAACCAGGATCTCGGCGTGGACCTTGATGTCGCGCCATTCGCCCAGAAGATAGAAATGATCGGGGTCGTTCACGTCCTGGCACAAAACGCCGTCCTTCGCCTGCGCCTTGGTCTTGTGCATGGGGTTGGCGTCGGAATAATCGAAACTGTCGAAGAGGCGGATGAACTCCTCCGACCGGCCCGTCTTGACGCGGAAGTCATAGACATGCACGAAATTGCCGGCTTGGCACAGCGACACGAGCGCCATTTCATCCTCCGTCAGGGCAGCGGATGATAGTATCGTCACGATTGCCCAGGCACCATGGCCGAAGGCGGCATCGGATTTCCCTTCTCCGCCCTGCAGGGGGGAGAAGGAGTTGGCGGCGCAGATAATTTTGGTCGGGAGGTCCGGTGACGCGCACGCTCATCCGCAATATCGGCGAGTTCTTCACCGGCGAGCTGGCGGCGCCCATGGCGCCGGTGCGCACGCTCCTCATCGAGGCGGGCAGGATCGCGTCGCTCGATCCGCCTGCGGGCGTCGCGGCCGATCGCGTGCTCGATGCGGCAGGCGGCGCGGTGCTGCCGGGCCTCGTCGATGGCCATGTCCATCCCGTGTTCGGCGAATGGACCCCGACCCAGGACGCGATCGGCTGGATCGGCAATTACCTGCATGGCGGCACCACCAGCATGGTGTCGGCGGGCGAGCTCCACACGCCCGGGCTCGATTACACGAACCTGTCGCCCGACCTCGTCACCGCGCTGGCCGAGGTGACGCGGGCGACGACGGGCAGGGTCCGGTGGAGCGGCGTGAAGCTCTTGGCCGGCACGGTGCTTCTGGTCCCGGGCATGACCGAGGCGCATTTCGACCGCCTCATGCGCGCGGGAGTGAGGATGGCGAAATTCATCTTCTATCCCCTGACGCGCGATCCCGACGAGGCGAAGCGCTATGTGCGCTGGTGCCGCGAACGCCACATCCGCACCAAGGTCCACACGGGCGGCGTGTCACGTTCGGGCCTGTCGCAGATGTGCGGCTACGACATCCTCGAATGGCTCGATCCCGACATCGCGGCCCATGTCTCGGGCGGACCGATCCCGATGAACGACCGGGACCTCCTGCGCACGATCGAAGAGACGCGCTTTGCACTTGAAATTTGCAGTTCCGGGAATGACCGCTCGACGCTGATGGCGGCGCGGCGCCTGAACGAGCTCAAGCGGCTCGACCGGCTGACCTTGGGCACCGACACGCCGGGCGGCACGGGCGTCATCCCGCGCGGCATGCTGCGCAACATCCTCTATCTTTCCGCGGTCGCCGGGATCGCGCCGGCAGAAGCGATCGCCGTCGCGACCGGCAACACGGCGCGCGCGCACGGGCTCGATGTCGGCATCCTGCGCGAAGGCGCGCCCGCCGATCTCGTGATCGCGGCGCCGGTCGAAGGAGCCGCCGGGCCGCTGCTCAGCCAATCGATCGCGCATGGCGATCTTCCCGGCATCTCGCACGTGCTGGTCGATGGCGAGCCGGTGGTGGACGGGCGCAGCCGGCAGACGCCGCCGCCCGGCACGCCGTCGGTGATGCTCAGCGGCTGCTGCGGCTGCGGCTGATCAGCGCCACGATCTCGTGCGGGCGCACCGGCGCCTGCGCGATACGGACGCCGAACGGCGTGAGCGCGTCCTCGATCGCCGAGATGATCGCCGCCGGCGTCGGCAGCACGCCGCATTCGCCGACGCCCTTGACGCCCAGCGGATTGAGCGGCGACGGCGATTCCTGATGCACGATCTCGACCCGCGGCACGTCGGGCGCCGAGGGCAGGAGATATTCGCCGAAATTCGTCGTCACCGGCTGCGCGTCCTCGTCAAATCCCATCCATTCGAAGAGCGCGTTGCCGACCCCGTGCGCGGCGCCGCCCGCGACCTGCCCATCGACGATCATGGGATTGAGGATGCGCCCGCAATCATGCGCAAGGACAAGGCGCAGGATCGCGACGTGCCCGGTCTCGGGATCGACCTCGACCTCGGCGACGGCGGTGCCGTTGGCATAGGCCATCGCATCGATCACGACAGGCTCGCTCGCCTCGAGCCCCGGCGCCATGCCGGCCGGCAGCGCAAAGCCCGCGGCGCCGCCCAAGGCGCGCGCGATCTCGCCCAGCGTCACCCGCATCTGCGGCGCGCCTTTGACGCGCACCGCGCCTTCGGCGAGCTCGAGATCGGCAGCGGCCGCCTCGAGCATCTGCGCGCCCATCGCGATCGCCTTGTCACGCACGGCGAGCGCCGCCACATGAGCCGAGCTTCCTGCCAGCACCGCCTGCCGGCTGTTGAAGCCGCCCATGCCGAGCGCGATCGCCGCCGTGTCGCCGGTCGTCACCGCGACATCCTGGGGCCGGCAACCGAGCAGACCCGCGACGATCCCTGCCAGCATGGTGCGCGTCCCTTGCCCCATCGCGGCAGCGCCGGTCGCGACATGGGGCCGCCCCGACGCGCCGATGCCGACCCGCGCGCTTTCGAACGGGCCGCGGCCGGTGCCCTTGACGAAATTGGCGACGCCGATGCCGAGATAGCGCCCTTCTTGTTCCCGCGCGCGCTTCTGACGCGCCGGGAAATCGGCCCAACCGGCCGCCGCCAGCGCCATCTCCTGGCACGCCGGATAATCGCCGCTGTCGAGCACGACATCGAGGCCGCCGCGCGCCTTCAAGGGCCGCGTGCAGGGCATGCGCGACGGCCCGATCAGGTTGCGCCGCCGCACCTCGGCGCGGTCGAGCCCCAATTCGCGCGCGACCCGGTCCAAAAGCCGCTCCATCACGAAGGCGCCCTGCGGCTGACCCGCGCCGCGCACCGGCGAGACCGGGACCTTGTTGGTGAGGGCAAGCTTCACGTCGAGCCGGTAGGCCGGCACGTCATAGGCCAAGGTCACGGTCTGCGCCGATTCGTAGGGCAGGTTCACGCCCCGGGCGGTGTAGGCGCCATGATCGTGCAGCAAGCTGCCCCGCACGCCCAGGATGCGCGCGCCCCCATCGCACGCGATCTCCACCTCCCAATACTGGTCGCGCTCTTGCGTCGTGGCGACGAAATGCTCGCGCCGGTCCTCGATCCATTTGACCGGCCGCTTCAGCAGGATCGCGGCGAGCGCCACCGCCGCATCCTCGGGATAGAAGACGAGCTTCGGCCCGAAGCCGCCGCCGACATCGGGCGTCACCACGCGCACTTGGGATTCGGCGCGGCCCAGCAGATCGCACAACAGGTTCCGCGCCGCGTGCGGCGTCTGGGTCGAGCTCCACAGCGTGAGGCGGCGCTCGAGCGGATCCTCAGACGCGACCGCGCCGCGCGCCTCGATCGACTGGCCGCCGCCGCGATGCTGCCAGATCGATTCCGCGAAGCGATGGGGCGCCGAAGCGAACGCGCGATCGACCTCGCCGAACGCCATGGTGAAATCGGCGAGAAGATTGTGCGGCGCATCGTTGTGGACGCGCGCGGCGCCGGGATCGAGCGCCAAGCGGCAATCCGCGACGGCCGGCACGATGTCCCAATCGATGGCGACGAGCGAAGCCGCGTCCTCGGCCCGCGCGCGGCCGTCGGCGATCACGATCGCCACCGGCTCCCCCACATGCACCACCTCGGGCCCCGCCAGCACCGGCCGGTCGCGCTGTTGCCGATAAGCGGGGCTCGGCAGCCCCACGGCGAGCCGTTCCACTTTGAGATGCGGCCGGAAATCGTCGCTCGTGAGCACCGCCGCGACACCGGGCGCCGCAAGCGCCGCTTCCTTGTCGATGCCGCGGATCAGCGCGTGCGCGTGCGGGCTGCGCACGAAGCAGGCCTCGAGCATCCCCGGCAGGTCTATGTCGTCGACAAAGCGCGCCTTGCCGCGAAGAAGATCCGGATCCTCGAGCCGCGTTCCGATCGCACCTCCTATACTCAAATCCGGAACTCGTCGCCGCGCTTGCGGCCCTGACCCACGTCGACGAACATCATGTCGAGCGGCATCGGCCGTTGGATCAGCCCCTGCTCGAAGGAGTAACCGGCGAGCGTCTCGAGCGTCACGCGGTTGCGGGGGCCGAGCCCATATTCCCAGGGATCGGCGCCCAGCACCTCTTCCTGCTCTTCCCACGCCTCGCGGTACCAGGCGAGCGGCACCAGGCGCGGGTTCTCCATACGCTTCATCGCGATCGCCTTGGCCTCGTTGAAGGCATGGTAGAGATTGATCGCGACCCAAGGATGGCGCTCCAGGATCTCGGCCTTGATGCCCATCACGTGCATGATCGGGAAGATGCCGGTCTTGCGGAAATAGGCCATCTCCTCGCGCTTGTAGTCGGGAAAAAGGCGGCCCACGCGGCGGTCGCCGGCGACCAGCGGCTTGATGAGGCTCGAATGCAGCACCGCGTCGAGCTCGCCCTCGGCCAGCATGGTCTCGACCGACTGATCATGCCGCAGCCGCGTGATCTTTAGCCCTTCGGGCGGCGCGAACTCGATATCCTCGTCGAGCTCGGCGAACCAGTGGACCGATTTGTGCGGCACGCCATATTCGTGCTCGAGGATGCCGCGCAGCCAATGGACGGCGGTGACGAGGAACGATTTGACGCCGATCCGCCGCCCGATCAGGTCGGCCGGCGTGTGGATGCCTTTTCCCGTGTTGATGAAGGCGAAGCCGTGGCGGAACCGCCGGTGCAGGAACACCGGCAGCGCGCGGAACGGAAATCCCTGGTCGCGGGCGACGATGTAGGACGAGCACGACACCTCGGCCAGGTCGAAATCGCGGTTGCGCAAAAAGCGCCAGTGCCGGGTCGTCGAATCCATCGCGGTCAGAACGGTAAGGTCGATGCCGTCGCGCACCACCGTTCCCTCCTTCAAGGCGCGAACGATCTCGTAATCGCCGCAGGCCAGCGTTAACGGTACCCGGGTCGCCATGAGCCGTGCCTCCTCGGGCGCGCCACTTTCCTAGAAGTTTAAGTGATCGTAATAGTCCTTTTAAGCTGGATCGGGATACTCCCGCGATCCATTGCGGGAGGTAGAAGCCATGCGGCTCCTCACACGGTTTCTCTCATTTCGCGCCGACGAGCGCGGCACCACGGCGATCGAATATGCGCTGATTTCGGCGCTCATCTCGATCGTCATCCTGACCGCGCTCACCACCATCGGCACCACGCTCAACAGCACCTTCAACTCGGTCGCTAGCGCACTCTAACCGTTCCCCCTCGCCCGCGGCGGCGCCGCGGGCGGGTCATGTCGGTTCTTTGTTGGGTCTTTGCGCTAAATTGCTATGATGGCTGCCGCGGCCCCTGATCAAGAGGGCCCGGAAAGCAGGGAGTGTATGGGACCCGGTTTCCAGCACAGTCTGGCGCCCGCGGCCGATGGGCCGCGTCGCTGTCGCGCGCATTGACATGGCTGGGCTTCTCCTCGAGGTCGAGAATGTCGTGGTCCGGTTCGGCGGGATCGTGGCGCTCGACCATGTCTCCTTCGCGGTCGAGCGGGGCGCGATCTGCGGGCTCATCGGCCCCAACGGCGCGGGAAAGACGACCCTCTTCAACTGCCTGAGCCGGCTTTATCAGGTCGAAGAAGGGGCAGTGCGGTTCGAGGGGCGCGATCTCTTGGCGGTGCCGCGCCACGGCATCGCCGCGTTGGGGATCGGCCGCACCTTTCAGAACCTGGCCCTGTTCCGGACCATGAGCGTGCGCCGGAACGTGATGGTGGGCGGCCATTGTCGCGGCGCGGGCGGCTTCTTCGCGAATTCCTTGCGGCTTCCCGTCGTCGCGCGCGAAGAGGCGCGAAGCGCCCATAGCACGGATCAGCTCATCGACGCGCTCGATCTCGGCGCCGTCGCCGACCAGCCGGTGGCGGACCTGACCTTCGCCACGCAAAAGCGGGTCGAGCTTGCCCGCGCCTTGGCGGGCGAGCCCAAGCTCCTTCTGCTCGACGAGCCGGCCGGCGGCTTGAACCACGAAGAGGTCGACCGGCTGCGCGAGCTGATCGTCTCGATCCGCGACCGGTTCAACCTCACCATCCTTCTGGTCGAACATCACCTGAACCTGGTCATGCGCGTCTCCGACCGCGTGGTGGCGCTCGATTTCGGCCGCAAGATCGCCGAAGGCGCGCCCGCCGACGTGCAGCGCGATCCCCAGGTCATCAGCGCCTATCTCGGCACCGCCGCATGACGGCGATCCTGGCGACCCACAATCTCGACGCCGGCTATGGCCCGACCCAGGTGCTGAGCGGGCTTTCGCTCGAGGTGGAGGAAGGCGGCATCACCGCGCTGTTGGGCGCGAACGGCGCCGGCAAGACGACGACGCTCCGCGCCATCTGCAACATGATGACGCGATCGACCGGCGAGGTCCGCTTTGCCGGCGCGCGGATCGACGGCAAGGCCACCGAAGACATCGTCCGCCTTGGCATCGCGCATGTGCCGGACGGGCGCGGCACCTTCACCGGCCTCACGGTCGAGGAGAATCTGCGGCTCGGCGCCTATACGCGGCGCGACCGCGACGGCGTCGCGAAGGATTTCGCCCGCGTGCTGGCCTATTTCCCGCGCCTCGACGAGCGGCGCAAGCAGCAGGCCGGCACGCTCTCCGGCGGCGAGCAGCAGATGCTGGCGATCGGCCGGGCGCTGATGCTGCGACCGAAGCTGCTGCTGCTCGACGAGCCGTCTTTCGGCCTCGCCCCCATCCTGGTCCAGGAGATCTTCGCGATCCTG
>DATJLY010000214.1:0-2266 GCA_035509095.1 Allostellaceae bacterium
GTTCCGTGACCGCGTCCGGCTCACGGTCGGCGATGTTCGCGATACCGGCAGCCTCGCCCCTCTGATCGAGGGCCGAGCCTATCTCTTCAATCTCGCGGGGCGAACGAGCCACATGGGCTCCCTTGAAAAGCCGGTCGACGATCTCGAGGTGAATGCGCTGGCCCAGCTTCGGCTGCTGGAATTGTGCCGGACCGTTAACCCCGGGCTCGTGATCGTCCATGCCGGCACGCGGCAGATCTATGGCCGGCCCGATGCCCTGCCGGTCGATGAATCGCATCCGGTGCGGCCGCCCGATCCCAACGCCGTCGCAAAGCACGCGGGCGAGGCCTATCATTTGCTCTATCACCGGCTTTATGGCCTCGCGACGGTGTCGTTGCGCCTCACCAACACCTATGGCCCGGGCTTGCGGATCAAGGATGACCGCCAAGCCTTCTTAGGCGTGTGGGTGCGCCGTGTCCTCCAAGGCGAGCCGATCGAGGTCTGGGGCGGCGAGCAGCGCCGTGATCTGGCCTATGTCGAGGATGTGGCAGACGCATTCCTTCTCGCCGCGATCGCACCCGAAGCGCGCGGGCGCGCCTTCAATATCGGCGCCGGCCCGTCGCTCAGCCTGGGCGAGCTGGCGCAGCTCATGATCGCAGCCAATGGCGGCGGCAGCGTCCGCGTGCTGCCGTTCCCTTCCGACCGGCGGCGCATCGACATTGGCGACTACGAGGCCGATGATCGTGCGTTCCGCGCCGTCACCGGATGGGCGCCACGCACGATGCTCGCGGACGGGCTCAAGCGGACGTTCGACTATTATCGTAGCCGGCGCGGCGACTATCTGTGATGGACGGCGGCTTCATCGCGCCGGCAAATCCAAGGGCGAGCTATCTCGCGCAGCGCGAGGCGATCGACGCGGCGATCGCCCGGGTGCTCGACGGCGGCAGCTACATTCTCGGGCCCGAGGTCGAGGCATTCGAACGCGCCTTTGCGTCTTTCATCGGGGTGCGTGCCGCGATCGGCGTGGCCAACGGCACCGACGCGCTGGTATTGGCTCTGCGCGCGCTTGGCGTCGGGCCTCAGGACTATGTCGCTACGGTCTCTCATACGGCCGTCGCGACCGTCGCCGCGATCGAGCTTGCCGGGGCGCGACCGCTCCTCGTGGATATCGACGCAACCATGACCATGGACCCGAAGTCACTCGAGCGCGCCTTTTTGACGCCGCCGGGCCGCATCGCCGCCGTCCTGCCGGTGCATCTTTATGGCCACGCCGCCGATCTCGAGGGGATCGGGGCGTTGGCGCGGCGGTTCGGCGCGCGTGTCGTCGAGGATTGTGCGCAAAGCCACGGCGCGACCCTCGGTTTTTGCCGGCTTGGCGGATGGGGTGATATCGCCGCGTTCAGCTTCTATCCGACCAAGAATCTGGGCGCGCTCGGCGATGGTGGCGCGGTGGTGACCGACGACGAAGAACTGGCTGCGCGCGTGCGGATGCTGCGCGAATATGGCTGGCGCGAGCGCCACCTGAGCGAGATGCCCGGGCTCAATTCGCGGCTTGATCCGCTGCAGGCGGCGATCCTTGGGGTGAAGCTCGCGCGGCTCGACGCCGACGCGGCGCGTCGGCGCGCGATCGCGGCGCGCTATGATCACGGTCTTGCGGCCGCGGCCCGGCTGACGCTGCCGTCGCGCCGACCCGGAACGGCACCCGTGTTCCACCAATATGTCGTGCGGCACCCCGAGCGAGACTCCTTGCGCGCGGCGCTCGCCCGGCGGCAGGTCGGCACGCTCGTCCATTATCCGGTACCGGTACATCTTCAGCCGGCCTATCGGGGCAGGCTTGCACTGGCGCCGGGCGGTCTTGCCGAAAGCGAGCGCGCCGCCGCCGAAGTCCTGAGCTTGCCGATTTATCCCGAGCTCGAACCGGACGCGGTCGAGCGCGTGATCGCGGCGATTTGCGATTTCGTCGCGGCCGACTGATCTTATAAGGGTCGGTCTGCTCGCGGCCCGGCACCGGCTCTGGTATATAGCGGCGGGCACGGAGGGAACAATGCGGCATCGACGTGTCACGGTCCTGGGCGCTTCCGGGTTCGTCGGCCGATATCTCGTCAAGCATCTGGCGGCCGAGGGGGCGGTCATCGCTGCGGTGAGCCGGCATGCGAGCGATGCCGGCTACCTGAAGCCGATGGGCGATGTCGGCCAGATCCAGCCGATTGATGCCGACGTGTTGAGCGACTTGGCGCTCGATGCCGTTGTCGCCGAGGCCGAGATCGTGGTCAACGCCGTCGGCATC
>DATJLY010000215.1:0-2109 GCA_035509095.1 Allostellaceae bacterium
AAATGGACCCGCGCAGCGGGACCGCTTGATGCGGCTTGTTAGTTGGAGCGCGACCGCTGGGGATTCCTTTCTATCATGCAGCGAGAGTCTGCGTCTGCTTCTGTTGCTGTGGGCATGTGGGCAACGCGGATGCGTTGTCCATCATGTCCACAGCCCTGGCGGCGGCGATCGCCTCGCGCCAGACCGCCATCGGCGTGCGGTAGTCCAGCGCCTGGTGCGGACGGCGCTCGTTGTAGAAGGCGATCCATTCCGCGATGCCGCGCGCGGCTTCGCGGCCATCGGCGTAGCCCTTGAGATAGACGTCCTCGTACTTGAGCGACCGCCACAGCCGCTCGATGAACACGTTGTCCATCCAGCGGCCGCGGCCGTCCATGGAGATCGCGACCCCGGCTTGGGCGAGCGCGCCGGTGAAGGCGGCCGAGGTGAATTGCGAGCCCTGGTCGGTGTTGAAGATCTCCGGCCGGCCGAACTTCGCCAGCGCCTCCTCGAGCGCAGACAGGCAGAACGAGACGTCCATCGTGTTCGACAGCCGCCACGCCAGCACCGCGCGCGACGCCCAGTCGATGACCGCCACGAGGTAGAGAAAGCCGCGCCCGATCGGGATGTACGTTATGTCGGCCGCCCAGACGTGGTTGGCCCGCTCGATCGTCATGTTGCGCAGGAGATAGGGATAAATCTTGTGGCCGGGCGCGGGCTTGGTCGTGCTCGGCTTCGGCCCGAGCGCGGCGATCCCCATCAGGCGCATCAGCCTCTGCACGCGCTTGCGGTTCACGGGCGAGCCCTCGGCGCGCAGCATCGCCGTCATCCGGCGCGAGCCGAGGAACGGCCAGGCGGTGAACAGTTCGTCGATCCGGCGCATCAGCGCCGCGTCGTTGTCGTTGGCGGGCTTGCGCGCCCGGTAGACGCCCGAACGCGCAACGCTCAGAAGCGCGCATTGCCGCCGAACCGACAGCGCCTTGTCGGCGCGGTCGAGCATCGCTCTGCGGTCCGGCGCGCTCATCTTCCGGACCTCCGCGCTAAAAAATCCCGCTCGACCGTGAGCTGCCCGATCTTGGCGTGCAGCCGCTCGATCTCCCGCTCGTGCGTCGTCTCCGCGTCCCGCCCAACGCCCGGGTCGAAGGCGCGCGCCGCCTGATCCTGAAGCTGCTTCTTCCAGGCGTAAATCTGGTTCGGGTGGACCTCGTACCGCTGCGCCAGGTCCGTGACCGTCGCCTGCTCCCGCAAAGCCTCCAGGGCGATCTTCGCCTTCAAACCGGCGTCGATCCGCCGTCTCGTCTTCTTCGTCATCGCTCGCTCCTCTATCAAACGGAGCGGCCGGTCTCCAACTTAACCCATGGTCCCAACAACGGGGTCCACTTCAGCCAGCTGCTCGACGAGGTCGATCGCCCGGCGCTGAAAGCGCTGCCGGGGGAGCCGTACGAATACAGCGAGTGGCGCGGCTGCCGGGTCGGGATCGACTATCATATCGACGTCGACGCCCACTATTACTCCGTCCCCTACCGCTTCGCCCGCGCCGAGGTCGATGCGCGCATCACCGCCCGCGGCGTCGAGATCTTCCACAAGGGCGAGCGCATCGCCGTCCACCTGAGGTCCAGCGGCAACCGGAAGCACACCACCGTTTCCGAGCACATGCCCTCGAGCCACCGGCGTTACGCCGGCTGGACGGTCGAGCGCATCCGAGAAGACGCCCGCAAGATCGGCAAGGCGACCGCGGCGCTGTGCGAGCAGATCCTCGAGTCCCGGCCTCATCCCGAGCAGGGCTATCGCGCCTGCCTCGGCATCGTCCGGCTCGCCGGCTCCTACGGCGCGGCGCGCGTCGAGGCCGCCGCCGAGCGGGCGACCGAGATCGGCGCCCGGACCTACGGCTCCGTCAAATCCATCCTCGACGCCAAGCTCGATCGGAGGCCGGCGCCCAGGCGCCGCGCGGACACCGCTCCGATCCGCCATCCCAACATCCGCGGGCCCCGCTACTACCATTGAGGAGAACGCCAACGTGCTCAGACATCCCACCCTCGACCAGCTTCACGCCCTCGGCCTCCAGGGAATGG
This sequence comes from Allostellaceae bacterium, assembly GCA_035509095.1. Classification (GTDB taxonomy): domain Bacteria; phylum Pseudomonadota; class Alphaproteobacteria; order ATCC43930; family CGMCC-115725; genus DATJLY01. The sequence goes on from DATJLY010000215.1 coordinate 2,049, forward strand.
CCAAGGCCTTCGCCGACCTCGCCGACGCCGACGAGGCCCGGGACCTCGCCCACGCCGACTG
>DATJLY010000216.1:0-6332 GCA_035509095.1 Allostellaceae bacterium
CCCGGCGGATGCGAAGGGCTTGCCGCCGCTGGAGCGATAGCGTCTTGCGGCCTTACGCGGTGGCGCGGGCGATGGTGGCCGTGGTGCTGTGGCCCGGAACGATCTGTGCAAGCAGCACCTTGCCGCCATAGGATTCGACGAACGATCCGCCTACCACCTCTTCGCGGCGATAATCGGCCCCTTTGATCAGGATGTCGGGCCGGATCGCCTCGATCAGCGCCTGCGGCGTCTCCTCCTCGAAGATCACGACGAGGTCGACCGCCGCGAGCGAGGCCAGCACCATGGCGCGCGCCTCGGCGGTCTGGACCGGGCGTCCCGGGCCCTTGAGGCGCGCGACCGATGCATCGCTGTTGAGGCCGACGATGAGCCGGTCGCACTGGGCGCGGCCTTCGGTCAAAAGCGCGATATGGCCCGGATGCAGAAGATCGAAGCAGCCGTTGGTGAAGCCCACGGCGAGCCCGTTGCGGCGCCACCGCCCGACATGATCCAACGCCTGCGGCAGCGGCAGGACCTTGGTGTGCTCGAGCGCGTCGCGATCGATGAGAGCCTGCGCAAGCTCGCTCGACGGCACGATCGCCGTGCCGACCTTGCCGACGACGATGGCGGCTGCCGTGTTGGAAAGCTCCGCCGCGTCGGCAAGCGAGGCGCCCGCCGCGATCGCCGCGCCTAGCACCGCGACGACGGTGTCCCCGGCGCCCGAGACGTCATAGACCTCGCGCGCGGCCGCCGGCAGCGTGAGCGGGTTGCCGTCGCGCTCGATCAGCATCATGCCGTCGCGGCCGCACGTGACCAGCATGGCGCCGAACTCGTGCGCTTCCATGAGCGCGCGTGCGGCGGCGGCGATCGCGGCGGCGCTGTCGAGTTTCCGCCCCGATGCGGCTTGGAGCTCGCGCCGGTTGGGCTTCACGAGGCTGGCGCCGCGATAGACGGAATAGTCGTCGGATTTGGGGTCGACGATCACCGTCGCGCCCGCCGCACGCGCCGCCGCGATGACCTCGTAAGCCAGCCCGCCGCTCAGGACGCCCTTGGCATAATCGGACACGATCACGAGCGGATAATGGTCGACCGACGCCTTGACCAGCTTCAGCATCTCGTCGCGCAGGCGGGCCGAGAGCGGCGTCACGCGCTCCTGGTCCGCGCGCAAAAGCTGCTGCGTCTCGGCGATGAAGCGCGTCTTGACCGTGGTGGTGCGGCCCCGCTCGGACAACACATGCGCCTCGGCGGTGCCCAGCTCGGCCACCATGCGCGACAGGTCGCGGCCCGCGGCGTCGCTGCCTGAGACCGAGATGAAGCAGGTCTCGACGCCCAGCGCGTGCAGATTGCGCAGCACATTGCCGGCGCCGCCAAGCCGCCGCTCCTCGCTGCCGACATGCAGCACCGGCACCGGCGCCTCGGGCGAGATGCGCTCCACCGTGCCATGGATGTAATGGTCGATCATCGCATCGCCGACGCACATCACGCGCGCGCGGCCCATAGTCTCGACAAGTCTCACAAGATCGGCATGCGGCATCGTCTGTCTCTAATGGCCGTGGCGCCCGCGGCGCAAGTGAAATCGGGTCATGCCGCGCGCCGCTCGGCCAGCGCCACCAGCCGGCGCTCGAGCCGGCGCAGCACGCGCTCTTTGGCGAAATAGTCCTCGGCCGCGCGCCGCGCCGCCAATCCGCGCGATAACCGTTCCGCGGGACGCGCGGCGAGGTCCACGATTGCGGCGGCGAACGCGGGCCCGGTGGGCGGCGACATGACGACCGCATGACCAAGCCCGCGCGGCAGACCGGTCGCCGGCAGAGAGGCGACGATCGGCCGGCCGCTTGCCAACAGGCTTGCGAGCCGCGCGGGCAGAAGCGGCTCGTCGGCATCGGCCTTCATCGGCAGGAGATGGATGTCGGCGGCGCCCAGCAGATCACCGAGCTCGTTCGGCAGGGGCAGGCGAAGGAGACGCAGCCTCGGCAATTCGGCCTGGGCGGCGGCGAGAAGCCGCGCCGCCGGTCCCTTGACGGCGGCGACGAACAGGACGGCGCCCCGCGTCGGCACCGCGCGGGCTGCCTCGATAAGGATACGCGCCACCCGCTCGTCGGCACAGCTCCCGACATAAAGCGCAACGATGTCGTCGGCGGCGCGGGTGAAGGCCGCGCGCAGCGGACCCGGCGCATCCGGCGGCGCGATCGCGCGGGTATCGACCCAAGGGGCGAGCGGCAAGGCCTCGCGCTCGGCCACGCCGCGTCGCGCCAACTGCTCTTCGGCGTCGAGCGCCGCGAATGACACGCAGGTGAAATCGCCCTCGACCCCCAGCGGGGGTGCTGCCTCTTCGAGATGCAGCCAGGCCGGAACCCCGGCGGCACGCGCCGCGCCGATCACGGCCGTGGCCGACGACGCCGACGGCGTCAACGCGGCGATCAGGTCGGGACGGAACGAATGTGCCGCGGCGATCAGCGTTTCCTTGGCCGCGCCCCAGGACCGGCGCCGGCCATTGTCGCGCGAGGTCGAGACGACGGAGAGACAATGGCCGCGGGCCGCCAGCCAATCGACCAGCGCGCTCGCCCGCGAGCCTTCGGCGGCGGAGTGAGGCGTGTAGTCGATCCCGTGGGCGAGAAGGCGCAGGTGCCGCGTCACCGAACCGCCGCGTGGGGCGCCGCGAGCCGGTTCCGGGTCAGGGTCGGCCCCGCGGCCGCGCTCAGCATCTTCTCGACGAACCGACCCTGGAACAGCTTGATGCCGGCATGCTGGCCAAACGCGATCGCCTGCTCGGTGTCGCATCGCGCCAGGATGAGGCGCGCCTTGCCGACCCGGTCGAGCGCGGCGATGAAGTCCTTCTGGCGCTCGCCATCGCCCTGTTCGATCATGTCGGCGCTCCAGAACAGCTTGACGAGATCGAGCCCAAGGCGCGCGCGCTCGACATAGGGAAGCGTCAGCCGCGTCACGCCGTCGAGGCAGACGCGATAGCCGCGCTCGCGCACGAAATCGCGCGCGAAGATATAGGCGCCGATATCGCCGAAGATGTCGACCTTCTCGACCTCGATCACGATGCTGCCGCGGGCGCCCGCCCGGAGGCCCGCGTCGAATGCCTGGAACTCCGGCGAGAGCAGGGTGGCGATATTGAGATTGAGGCTGAACGAGTGCGCGAGGTCGCTGTCATCGGCCTTGCGCAGAAGAGCAAGCACGCGCTTGTCGAGCGTCTGGGTCAGATATTTGAAGAGCCAGCGGTCGGACGCGATGTCCCGCTTCGGCATGACCGCGTCGCGGAGATCGGAAATCGAGACATAGACCTCGCGGAACAGCGGCTTCGGCACTTCGCCGACCGGGATCGTGCAAACCGACTGGCGACGCAGCAGGTTCGACAAGTCGGCGCGCGCAATGGTGGTGACGAGCTCGTTGAGGCCTGCCGCGTCCATCGGCTGGCGCTCGTTGGCGGCCGAACCGCCGGCCAGCGTCGTGAGCCGCTTGCGCCGCCTCTCGTCCTCGCGCCGCACCGACTCGACGAATTCGAAGAAGGCGCCGGTCTTGTCGTCGAGCGCGTACCAGGTGGCGAAGCCGTCGCCGCCATCCTCGATCTGCGCCGCCACCGGATCGTCGCCGAAGAGATAGCGGACCTTGGTCACCGCGTTGTCGATCGCGATCGCGTTCTCGGCCCGGCAGGCGAAGACGATGTCGCCTTGCTGCAGCACGAACATCTGGCCCTCGAACTGCTTGACGAGCGCCTCGAAGGTATTGGTGGCGATCCGGATCTGATGCGTGCCGCGATTGTCCGGGCGCAGCCGCGAGAGATGCATCACGACGACGCGCCGCCCCTCCGGCGCGCGCTTCATCCGGTCGGCATAGTCGAACAGAAGCTGCTCGATGGTCGAAACCCGGTCCGTCATTCCGTCGTTTCCTGTGCCGCTCTCGGTCGCACCGCGTAATGTGACAGAAATCTAGCGGAATCAGCGTTTCGGAAGGGTTAAGCGGCGGTTCGGCGTGGTCACGGGGCCCGCTCGTCAACCCTTTCTTTACGCACGCGACCCTAAAAGCGTGCATGGATCAAGAGGGCGTACCGGTTCTGCTCGAGGCGCCGGAAGCCGGTGCCGCGCGCCCGGACCCGCCTCCGGGTTGGGGCAACCCGTCGAACCGCAACAAGATCGTGCTGTGCGTCGACGATGTCGCACCGGATCTGCGTCTCTTGCGTCAATGCATCATGAGCGGCGGCTTCACCTTCGTCGGTGCCGCGAACGGGGTCGAGTGCCTCAAGATCGTGTCGCGGATCGAGCCGCGCCTTATCCTGCTCGACGTGAACGCGCCGGCGCTCGACGGGTTCGAGCTGTGCCGCCGGCTGCGCGGCAACATGCGCCTCTCGCACGTGCCGATCGCGTTCATTACGGCCCGCAACTCGCCCGACGACGTGAAGCGTGGCCTTGCCGTCGGCGGCAACGACTACATCCTGAAGCCGGTCTCGATCGCGCGGCTGCGGGAGCGGATCCATCACTGGACCTCGCGCCGCCTTTCGACGGAGCAGATCCTTGGCGTGCCGCGCGATCGCGCGGCGCCACAGGCCGAAGCGCCATCAGCCGAGGCGGATGCCGGACCGGCCTGAACCGTCTATAGTGACGCGATGCTGGGTCGGATTTTCCGCGGCCGCGGATCGGATGAATTGCCCGCGGCGCCTGCGGGCACCGTTCTCTACGCGATCGGCGACGTCCATGGCCGGGTCGACCTGCTGCGTGCGCTGGGCGGCCTGATCCGCGCCGACGCGGAGGAGCGCACCGCCTTGCGGCGCGTCGTCGTGTGCCTTGGCGACTATGTCGACCGAGGCGCCGACTCCCGCGCGGTCCTCGATCTTCTGATCAATGAGCCGTGGCCTGGGTTCGAGCGCGTCCATCTGAGAGGCAATCACGAAGCGCTGATGCTTCGCTTCCTCGAGGATATCGATATCGGTCCGACCTGGCTCACCTATGGCGGCCGCCAGACGCTCGCGAGCTATGGCATCGACGCGCCGACGGCCTACGACGCGGAAGAGGGGCTTTTGCGCGCGCAAGGCGAACTCCGCGATCGGCTTCCGCGCGCGCATGTCGATTTCCTGCGCTCGCTGCCGGTCATGCACCGCGAGGGCGACTATCTTTTCGTTCATGCCGGGGTGAAACCCGGCGTGCCGCTCGACGAGCAGCGCGAAGAGGATCTGCTGTGGATCCGCGACGAGTTCCTCGATTGCAATGAGCCGTTCGGCGCGATCGTGATCCATGGCCACACCATCGCCCGCGAGCCGGACATCCGGCGCAATCGGATCGGCATCGACACCGGCGCCTTCGCGAGCGGCCACCTCACCGCGCTGGTGGCGGCGGGAACCGATCGGACATTCCTGCAGACGTGAGCTCTGACGCCGCGCTTCAGGCGCGGCCCCACAGCTCCTTGGTCGCGCGCCGCGCGCCTTCGGCCATCGATCGGAACTTCGCCCAGCAGATATCGGCGTGACCGACCCGCGTGCCGATGCCGCAATCGGTGCCGGCGAGCACGTTCTCCCGCCCGACCAGCTTGGCATAGCGAACGAGCCGCTGCGCCACGAGGTCGGGATGCTCGATGAAGTCGGTGCAGTGGCCGATGACGCCCGGCACCAAGGTCGCGCCGGCCGGCAGCTTTGCCGTCTCGAACACGGTCCATTCATGCTCGTGGCACGGGTTCGACGCCTCGATCGAATAGCTGCCGGCGTTGACGCGGAAGATGATGTCGACGATGTCCTTCAAGGGAATGTCGTCGTGGTGCGGCCCGTGGAAGCTGCCCCAGCAGACATGGAGCCGCACCTTGTCCTTGGGGATGCCCGAGAGCGCATGGTTCAGCGCGTCGACCCGCATGGTCGCGTATTTCCGGTAATCGGCGACGCTCATCTCCGGCAGGCAGTTCCACCCGTCGGGAAGATCGGGATCGTCGATCTGCAACAGGAAGCCGGCGTCGGTGATGGCCTTGTATTCCTCGTGCATCATGTCGGCGATGGCGTAGACGAATTCCTCGGTCGATTTGTAATGCTCGTTCGCCATCCAGTGCTCGATCGTGCCGGGCGTGTTCGACGGCAGATAGGTCTCGGCGACCTGCACCCCCGAGAGCGCGGCCTTGAACCGGTCGAGGTCGCGCTTCAGATCGGCCTGGCCGATATAGCGCAGCTTGTCGGTGCAGACGGGAATGGTGGGCGCGCCGGGAAACCGCGCCCGCGGGTTGGCCTCGAAATAGGCGGAAAACTTGGTCGCGTCGCGCGCGGTGATCTCGAGCCGCCGCCGCGTCGCAGCCGGCCGCGTCTCGAACCCGGCGATGCGAAGCCGCACATAGTCGGTGAAATTCGATTTCGACAGCTCGCCGTCATTGACGCTGTCGAG
>DATJLY010000217.1:0-20781 GCA_035509095.1 Allostellaceae bacterium
CGCCCCAAACGATCCAGGCCGCGACCCACGCAAGGCCCAGAAGGCCCAGGAACCCGAACGCCCAGTGCCAATCGAACATCTGGATCAGGAACACGAGCACCGGCGCGATGGTGAAGACGCCGACCGCGGCGCCGATGGCGATGATGCTGGTCGGCAAGGTGCGGCGATCGTCCGGGAACCATTTGTAGACGGCGTGGATCGCCACCGGGTAGGCCGGTCCTTCGCCTGCGCCCAGCATCACGCGGCAGGCGATGAGCGCCGGGAGCGACACGGTCCAGATCATGGGAAGTTGCGTCACCGCCCAGAGCAGCCCCATCGCGACCAGCGCCCACTTGGTCGGAATGCGATCGACGCAGGCGCCGACGACCAGCGCCGAGATCGAGAAGAGGCCGAAGAAGCTGCTGCCGACGACGCCCCATTGCGCCGGCGACAGCCCCAGATCGCGCATCATCGGCACCGCCGCCAAGCCGATCACCGCCTTGTCGGCGAAATTGATGTACATGAAGAGCGCGAGCAGGATCGCGATCGTCCAAGGCCGCGCGAGGCTTTGGCCGCGCGCGGCCGCCGTGGTGGTCGATGCCGCTGTCACGGTTTCCTCCCCCTGGGCGGCCAGAAAAACGATGGTACAGCTTTGCCCCGCCGCGGCGGCCCGATCAACCCGGCGCTTCAAGCCATTGGGCGAGCCGGTCGTACCATTCCGTCTGCTGGGCGCGCGTGTAATGGGCGTTCTGGCCGCTGGGGTTGGGCACGACGAACAGGCAGGTCGCGCCGATGCGGGGTGCTTGAAGCCCAAGGCTCGCCTTCTCGTCGCCTGCGCCGAGCGCCCGCTGCACCGGGCGCCAGCCGGTGACGCCATGGAAACAGGCGATGCGCGGCCGGAACCGCGCGATCCGCGCGACGAGGTCCCGCGCGCCCTCATTGAGTTCGTCGCGACCCAGCCCGTCGACGCCCGCGGTCGCGCGCTTCACGACGTCGGTGAAGCCGATCCCGTACTCTGCCAGCAAGCGGTCGTGCTCCGGCGCAAGGTCGGCGACGCCCAGCGCGCGCCGTGCCGTCTCGCTCAAGCGCGAGCGCGAGAAGCATGGCCAGAACCGGTTGGCGCGCCGCGCGAAATAATGCCCTTGGGCGACCGAATAAAGCGACGGATTGATGCCGACGAATACGAGGTCGAGGCCGTCGCGCAAAAGGTCGGGCAGGGTCGGCCCATGGGTCATGGCGGCATCATTGCCGCGCGATGCGCGGCGACGCAAACTCGGGGCCCATGGCAGAGCTTTTCACGATCGGCCATTCGACGCGGACGCTCGAGGATTTTTGCGCGATGCTTGCGGCGGCGGGTTGCGACTGCGTCGCCGATGTGCGGCGCTTTCCGCGCTCGCGCCGCCATCCGCATTTCAACGGCGACGCGCTATGGGCGAGCCTCGCCGAGCGCGGCATCGCTTATCGCCATTTCGAGGCGCTGGGCGGGCGGCGGCAGGGCCGCGGCGGCGCGTCGCCCCACACGCTCTGGCGCGAGGAGATGTTCCGCAACTATGCCGATCACGCCGAGACGCCGGAGTTCCGCGCGGCGCTGAGGGCGCTCATCGATCTCGCCGAGGAACGCCGCGTCGCGATCCTTTGCGCGGAGGCGGTGTGGTGGCGCTGTCACCGCCGCATCGTCGCGGACTATTGCATCGCCGCGGGTGCCGGCGTGACCCACATCCTCGATCTCGGAAAGCTGGTGCCGGCGCAGCTCACCGACGGCGCCATCGCGCGCGCCGATGGCAGCGTGCTCTATGCCGGCCCTCAGGCCGGGCTGCCGTTCTGAAGGATGCGCAGGCGCGCCAGACGCTCGCTTTCCGCCAAGGTATCGCGCAGCGCCTGATCCGCCTGGGCGGTGGTGCGCACGAACGAGCGCAGAAAGGTGTCGCTGCGCGGAAGCTGGAACAGGGTCTCGTCGTCGCGGTCGTCGACGCTGCGGCCGGTGATCACCAGCACGCTTTCCTGGGGCGTGATGATGAGCTCGCCCAACGCCACGCCCGGCCCCGTTATGTATTCGACGACCCGCGGATAGGCGGGCTCGTCGCGCCGGTTGAGGATGGTCATGCGATAAGGCGTGCGCGAGGCCGACGCCTCGATGAGGGCGCGCGTGAAGGGGCGCAGGAACGTCTCGTCGAACCCTAGAAGCGACGAGGGCTTCTCGCCCGACGCGCCCGAGCGCATGTCGAGCGTGGCCCAGAGCGTCGCCCGGCCGCCGTAATAGTCGACCGACGCGAGGTCGAGATGGATCGCGTCGATCGGCTGCGGCGGCAGGATCGCGCGGCCGCACAGGAACGCGAAACACGCGGGCTCTCGTTTCAGGTTCAGCGTCGTCGCGGCTTCCAGGTTTCGGTCGGAAAGGGCGTGCGCGGAATTCATGATCGGCTTGGCCTCTTGGGCGCCGGCTTCTTCCGGGCCGGGCCGGAGTATCCTCCCGATAGGCTTAACGCTTTCATAAGAGGCCGGATAAATCCGGTTTGTCTGCACGGCACCGATTTTGTGCGCAGGGCAACTGAACCTTAAGCGGTCCGCGCGTATCCTGTTCCCGGTTTACTTGCATGAAGGTTCGGCGCATGAGTAGTCTCGCCGACACGATCGCCCAATCGATGCAACGCTTGGGCCCCGCCACCAAGGACAAGATAGAAGACATCTTCGCGGGCCTCGACAGCCTCGACCTGGCGCCGGCCGATCTTTTGTCGGTGCTGGCGACCTCGCTGGCGGCGATGGCGGCGACCCATCACGCCCGTCATATGCCGGTCTATTTCGAAGCGGTACGGACCTGGTCGCTCGAGATCTCGGCCGGGCTGTCGCCGGCGCCCGCGTTGTCGGCCGCCTATGCGCGCGGCTCGGTCGTGGCCGACGGCGCCGAGATCATCCTCGCTGGCCTCGACGGGCTCTTCGACGAGCTCAAATCGGACCGGGTCGGCTTGCAGGACCGGCTGGTGCTGGAGCTCGCTTTGTTCGCCCAGCTCCTGGGCCAGCATGACGCCAACGCGATCCTCATGACCTTGCGCACGGTGGCCGACGCGCTCAGCGAAGAGGATTACCGCCCGGGGCGCGCGATCCTGGTGCCGCTTGGGCAGCTATGCGTACCGCTCGGCCGCGACGCGTGCCTTGCCGAGCTTGCCCCGCGCGGGATGGCCTAGAGCCGGGGCCGCCGTGGCGCCGCTATTGCAGCGGCGCGCCGCCCGGCTTCGTCAGCCACACGAATTCCTTGGCCTTCGCGTCGTAGCGCACGACGATCGCGCTATCGAGGCCGAGACCGCGCTCCGTGTTCGTCTTGAAATCGTACAAGCCGTTGATGCCGGCAAAACCGGTGAGATTGGCGATATAGGTCCGGATCTGCTCGGCGGTGGCGTCGGGGCCCAAGGTCTTGAGCGCGTCGATCACGATGAGGCCGGCATCCCAGCATGTGGCGACGATATTGTCGGCCTTGAGCCCGTGCTTCGCGAGCGCGGCATACATCACCTGCTGCGCCGCCTCGACTTTCGGGTCGAGCTTCCACACGCCTTCATGCGGGGGAAACACGTCCGAGCCCATCACCAGCCCTTTGGGCAGGAAATCCGCCCATTGCTCCATTTGCGCGAACACCTCGTTGCCGCTCGTCGGCGCGACATCGATGTCGAGCCCCGCCTGGACCATGCCCTTGAAGACGGTGGCCGCCGGCGACCCGGTGACGCCCGCAATGATGGCCTGGGCGCCCGATGCCTTGATGCGCTCGATCTGTGCCGTGACGCTGACATCGGTCGGATTGAAATGCTCGCGCGCGACCAGCTTCACCTCCTTGTTCTCCGGAATCGCCAGGATCTGGTCCATCGTGCGGTCCACGTCCTGACCGGTCGCGTCGGTATTGTCGATCGAGGCGATCTTGGTCCAGCCTTTCATCCGGTAATAGCGGACGACCGTCGCGATCTGGTCGAAACCCGACGCGCCCGACGAGAAGACGAAGCCGCCGGGTTTCGGATGAATGGCGGGCGACAGGCAGTAATCGACCGGACCATTCTCCACCAAAGGTCCGATCGCCCGGCACATCGCGACGAGGCTCGATCCCAGAATGACCGCGGGCTTGTCGGCGAGCACTCCGTTTGCGAGCTGTACCGCCACCTGCGGGCTCGACTGATCGTCGTGATAGACGAAATGCAAGGGCCGTCCCTTGATCCCGCCGGAACCGTTCACGATCTCGGCAAGGATGTCGAGGCTCGCCCGGTGGCCCTGTCCGAGAAAGGCGCCGCCGCCGGTGAGCGGCAGAATCACATGAAGGTCGTAGGGCTCGGCCGCCGGCGCGGTTCCGGGCGCGCCGGCCATCAGGGCAAGGGCGAAGGCGAACGCGGCGATGTTTCGCTGCATGACGGTTCCTCCTGTCTCGGCATTGTTTGGTTGGTGTGGCTACCCTGGCCGGCCGAGCCCGGCAAGCAGCCCGCATGGTTCCGAAGCGGCGGTCCGGGAGAGGTTATAGGGTTTCGACGCGGGTCTAACGAATCTGCTCTGGCGTGAGGCCGATCTCGGCCAGGATTGTCACTGTGTGCTCGCCGAGCGACGCCGCGCAGGGGCCGGTCGCGACCGCGGCGTCGGACAACCGGAACGGCGGCTTCAACGCCTTGAACGTGCCGGCCGCGTCGGTCACCTCGACGAGCGCGTCACGGTGGTGAATCTGCGGATCGTCCATCGCTTCGCGGACGGTGCGATAGGCCGAGGCCGGAACGCCGTGGCGCGCGAACGCCGCAAGACAATCCGCGGTGCTCATCTGCCGGGTCCAGCCCTCGACCGAGTCGATGAAAATGTCCCAGTTCGCGCGCCGCTGGGCATAGCGCGAAAAGCGCGGATCGCGCGACCAGTCGGCGCCTGCGGCTTCCGACAGCGCCTGGAACGTGCGCTCGCTGGCGATCGCGATGATCACGAAGCCGTCCGATGTCGCGAGCGGACCGAAGATCGGCCGGCGCGGGGCCGGGGGCATCGCGAATTGCGCCGCCTGCATCTCGGTCAGGGTCAGGCTCAGCATGCTCTCGAGCATGGAGACGTCGACCATCTGTCCCTTGCCGGTCGCGTCGCGCTGACGAAGCGCCGTCATGATGGCCCCGAACGCATAGGTCCCCGCAAGCACATCGGCGATGTAGATGCCGCCATTGTCGGGCACGGTCCGGCCCGGCTGCAGCGCAAGATGCGCGAGATCATATCCCGACGCCGCGTGGATCACGGGCGCATAGGCGGGCAGGTGCGCCGAAGGTCCGGTCTGCCCATAGCCCGAGATCGCGCAATAGACGAGCCGCTCGTTATCGCGCGCCAGCGACGGATGGTCGAGGCCGAGCCGCGCCATCACGCCGGGGCGATAATTCTCGACCAGCACGTCGGCACTCGCCGCGAGTCGGCGCGCCGCATCGACCGCGCCCGCCCGCTTCAGGTCCAGCACGATGCTTCGCTTGCCGGCGTTCAACTGTCCGAAGCTGGCGCTGGCGCCATCACGCAACGGCAGGCGCGTGCGCATCATGTCGCCTTCGGGTGGCTCGATCTTCACCACGTCGGCGCCGAGATCGGCCAAGAGCCGCGCGCAGTGCGGCCCCGCGATGGTGGTGGAGAAATCGAGCACGCGAAGCCCAACGAGGGGTCGGTCCATCGGCTCACTCCGGCGCAAGGAGGGACAGTTTCGGAAAATAGCTGCGATAACGCGCGGGATCACGGGTCAGCAACCGGTAACCGGCGACCGCGGCGTGCGCGCCGATGAAGAAGTCGGGCAACGGCGCCTGCCTCGTCCCGCCGCGCCGACGGTACGCCACGTAGGATTTGCCGGCAAGGAAGGCGGCTTCGTCGGGAATGGCTTCGCGATCGAACAACGATCTGGGCAGCGCGTCGTCAACATCTTCCAGCCGCGAATAGCGGACGGAGACCTCGGCGAAGATGATTGTATTGATGACGAGGCGGGAATCTCGGGCGGCCACCTCGAGGGAAGTCGCTGACCAAGCTAGCCACTCCGAATCCTGGGAGAGGACGTCCAAAAGAACATTGCTGTCGACCAGAACGTCGGTCATTCCTCGCCGCGGGTCAGCGCCATGATTTCGTCGGTCGTCATCCGGATATCACCGCCGTGTCTGCGCAGATGCGCGACGATGCGGGCGCCGCGACTGGCTTTACTTCCGGCCTCGGCGCGAACGATCCGCACCGACTTGCCATCGAATTTGAACTCGACCTCGGTGTGCGGCAAAAGCCCCGCCCGCTCGCGGATGGCGATCGGAATTGTGACCTGCCCCTTTGACGTGATGCGCATGGAGGCTCCTTACTCTTACAAGTAAGAGTAAGGAAAGCGTCGTCGATCGGCAACGCCCTCTTGCAACCGTACGCAAAAAGCATTATATCGGCGGGTTGGTGGCGGCTGCTTGTCGGGGTTTCGCGGGGGAGGGGACCGCGAGTACGATGCAACGGTTATCAATTGTCGCGTTTTCCGGGCGGGGCGATGGCGGCGGAGGGGTCGGATGCGGCACTGAGGGTGCTGAAGGAGGTGTTCGGCTATCCGGCCTTCCGCGGCCAGCAGGAAGAGGTCGTCCGCCACGCCATCGCTGGGGGCGACGCGCTGGTGCTGATGCCGACGGGCGGGGGCAAGTCGCTCTGCTATCAGGTGCCGACGCTGGTGCGGCCCGGGATGGGGGTGGTGGTCTCGCCGCTGATCTCGCTGATGAAGGATCAGGTCGATGCGCTGCGGCAGGCGGGGGTGCGGGCGGCCTATCTCAACTCGACGCTGTCGGCAACCGAGGCGGGCGAGGTCGAGCGCGATGCGCTCGAAGGGCGGCTCGACTTTCTTTATGTCGCGCCGGAGCGTCTTCTGATGGGGCGCTGCCTCGAGCTTCTGGGGCGCGTCAGGCTCGCGCTCTTTGCCATCGACGAGGCGCATTGCGTGTCGCAATGGGGCCACGATTTCCGGCCCGAGTACCGTCAGCTCTCGGTCCTCCATGCGCGCTTTCCGGGGGTGCCGCGGATGGCGCTCACGGCGACCGCCGACGGGCCGACCCGCGCCGACATCCTGGCGCAGCTGTCACTCGGCGAGGCGCGGACCTTCTCGGCTGGGTTCGACCGGCCCAACATCCGCTACCGGGTCCGCGCCAAGACCGATCCGCGGGCGCAGCTCCTTGCCTTCCTTGGCGAGGAGCATCCGGCCGATGCCGGCATCGTCTATTGCCTCTCGCGCAAGCGGGTCGAGGAGGTGGCGGCCTTCCTCTGCGGCAAAGGCCGCGTGGCGCTGCCTTATCACGCCGGGCTCGACCCCGCGATGCGCGAGCGCAACCAGGACCGCTTCCTCAAGGATGAAGGCGTGGTGATGGTGGCGACGGTCGCTTTCGGCATGGGGATCGACAAGCCCAACGTGCGGTTCGTGGCCCATCTCGACGCGCCCAAATCGCTCGAGGCCTATTACCAGGAGACCGGCCGCGCGGGCCGCGACGGGCTGCCGGCGGATGCCTGGATGACCTATGGCATGGCGGACGTCACGGCGCTCCTCGCGCTGCTTGCGGGCGCCAATATCGACGAGCGGCAGCGCCGCATCGAGCGCCAGAAGCTCGACGCGCTTCTGGGTTTTTGCGAGACCGCGCTCTGCCGGCGGCAGGTGCTGTTGGGCTATTTCGGCGAGACGCGGCCGGGCCCGTGCGGCAATTGCGACAATTGCCTGAAGCCCGCTCATGTCTGGGATGGGCTGGTGGCGGCGCAAAAGGCGCTCTCCGCGGTGGTGCGCACGGGTCAGCGGTTCGGCGCGGCCTATCTCGTCGATGTGCTGCTGGGCCGCGCGACCGAGCGCATCGGCAGCTTCGGCCACGACAAGCTCAAGACCTTCGGCGTCGGCACCGAGCTCGACAAAGGCGGCTGGCATTCGGTGTTCCGTCAGCTTGTGGCCCAAGGTCACTTGAGCGTCGACGTCGAGGGCCATGGCGGCCTCATGCTTGGCGACAGCGCCAAGGCGGTGCTGCGCGGCGAGGTGCCGGTGGCGTTCCGCACCGAGGAAGCCGAGGCGCGGCGGCGCCGCGCGCCGCCGCCGCAACCTGAGCCGACGACCGGCGCCGACGAGCTTTTGTGGCAGCAGCTTCGCGCGCTGCGCCTCGAAATCGCCAAGGAGCAAGGCGTGCCGCCCTATGTCATCTTCCACGACACGACGCTGCTTGCCATGGCGCGCTCGCAGCCCAAGGATCTGGCGAGCCTCGCGGTCATCCCCGGCGTCGGCGCGAGCAAGCTGAAGCGCTATGGTGACCGCTTCCTCGCGGCCATCCGCGACAGGGCGAAGGCGGCTTGAGCAAGGAGCGATTGGATGCGGCAGGCGCCGGCGCGGATCGAAGACCGTCTCATCGTCGCACTCGACGTGCCGACCTTGCACGAGGCGCGCGAGATGGTCGCGCGGCTCGACGGCATCGTCTCGTTCTTCAAGATCGGGCTGTGGCTCCAGTTCGCTTCCGGAGTGGACGCGCTGGTCGATGAACTGCTGGCCAAGGGACACAAGGTCTTCCTCGACAGCAAGATGTTCGATATCGGCGAGACGGTGAAGCAGGGCGTGGCCCACGCGGCTAGCCGGCACGTCACCTTCATCACCGTCCACGGCGACGGCGACATCATCAAGGCCGCGGTCGAAGGGAGGGGCGCGTCGGACCTCAAGATCTTCACGATCACCGCGCTGACGAGCCTCGATGACGAGGGGCTGAGGGAACTGGGCTATCTGCTGCCGGTCGAGAAGCTGATCGAGCTCAGGGTCAAGAATGCCGTCACGTTCGGCGCCGACGGCATCATCGCCTCGGCGATGGACAATCCCGATGCGATGCGTGCTCGCGCTGGAGCGCAAAATCTGCTGGTCGCCACGCCGGGCATCCGGTTTTCGGGCGCGGCGCTCAACGACCACAAGCGCTCCGGGACCCCGGCCCAGGCGATCCGCGACGGCGCCGATTATCTGGTCGTCGGACGGCCCATCATCCGCGACGCCGATCCGGCGCGTCAGGCGCTCGCCATCATCGCGGACATGCGCCGCGGTCTTGCCGCCTAATGGAAGAGCCGGTCGAAGAGGCCGATCGTGAAATCGAACGGCAAGGTGAAGGTGCCTTGCGGCCACGGCGTCGTGGGCGGGAAGGGCGGTAGCGGCGAGGCCGCGTGAACCGCGGCGAGTGCGGCCTGGTCGATCAGTGGGAAGCCCGAGCTGTGGCGTATCGAGGCGGCGAGAACCGTGCCATCGCTCCGCACCGTGATGTCGAGCACGACGGTCCCTTCCTCGTTCTGCTTCACCGCCTGTTCGGGATAGTGGCGGTATTCGGCGATCCTGCGTTTCGCGCGTTCGAGATAGTCGTCGCCCGGCCCTTCGATATTGCCGGCGCCGAACGCGCCGTGGCCCAAGCCCGCGGCGCCGGCCCCTTGTCCCGCGCCGCTCGCCGGACCGACCGCCGAGCCCGATGACGGCGCGGGCCGACCCGCGGCGGCTTCCGTTGGTTGCGGCGCGGCTTGTGCCACGACCGGCTGCGGCGGTGTCGGCGTTGGCACCGCTTGCGGCTGCGGCTGGGGCGGGACAGGACGCGGACGTTCCGGCTTGCGCTGGGGGCGCGGCGGCGGGGTGAGATGCGCCTCGCTTGGAGCCGGCACCGGTGTTGGCGGCGCGATCTGCGTCTTCGCTGGCGCGGAAACCGCCGGCGCTGGTGGGGGTGCGGTGTCGGGCGCGGAGCGTGCCGTGATGACGGGTGGCGTCGTGGGAGCGGGCTGTGGCGGCGTGGTGGATTGAGGCGCCGGTGTCGCCGTCGCGGTCTCGACCGGCGTTTGCTGCGGCGATGGTGCGGCCGAAGCGTCCGGCGCGCTTGCCGCCGGCGCCGAGCCTGCGGCAGGCTGGTCGCTGCGCGCGCCGGTGCCGCCGGCCGCGCCGGCCGAACCGGGTCCTTCGATGATCACCCTGACGACGGGTACTTTCGGCTCGGGCGGCGGCGGGGCCGGTTGCCACCATCCGATGAGCGCCGCAATCACCGCGCCATGTAGAAGCGACGAGAGCAGAATCGAGGCACGCCCGACCGAGCGGTCTTCCGTGCGACGGCGATCGTCCGCGGGTCTTGCCAAGCGCTCCGTGACGACGCTCGCCACTCTTGTCCCACTTCCTCGGATGAAACGCTAATCTACCGGTTCCGGTGCCTCGATCGAATGTGGCGATCGGCCCTGATTTGTCCAGCAGGAGTTGCCATGCCGAAATTCGCGGCCAATATTTCGATGCTGTTTCCCGAACGGGAACTGCTGGACCGGATCGACGCCGCGGCGACCGTCGGATTCCGCGCCGTCGAGTGCCAATCTCCCTATAAAGTTCCGGCGGCCGAGTTCGCGGCCCGCCTTCGGGCCTGCCGCGTCTCCTGCGTCCTCATCAACACACCTCCTGGCGAGGGTGATGCCGATCGCGGCTTCGCGGCGATCCGAGGCCGCGAAACGGACTTCATGGCGAGCCTCGAGCGCGCGCTTGACTATGCGGCGGCCATCGGCTGCACGCGCATCCACACGCTCGCGGGCCGCGTGGCGCCCGATCGCGCGAGCGAGGCGCTGTTCGTCGCCAACTTGCAGCGCGGCGCCGATCGCGCAGCGGAGCTGGGCATCACGTTGCTGCTCGAGCCGCTCAATGGGCAAGACAATCCAGGCTATTTCCTCGGCACCACCGGCGCGGCGATCGCGTTGCTCGACCGTATCGGGCGCCCGAACGTCAAGCTGCAATTCGACTTCTATCACTGCCAGATCACCGAAGGTGGGCTTGCCGCCCACGTGGAGCGGCTGCTGCCGTCGATCGGGCATGTTCAGTTCGCCGGCGTGCCGGGCCGGCACGAACCCGACCGTGGCGAAATCAACTATCCTTTCCTCTTCGATCTTCTCGATCGCCTTGGGTATGCGGGGTGGGTCGCCGCGGAATACCGGCCGGCGGCGGGAACGCTCGAGGGGCTTGGTTGGGCGCGGCCGTGGGGGATCGGGGCTGTACCTTGAGGATCGTCATCACCGGAGGCGCCGGATTCATCGGCCGGCGTCTTGCGGAACGGCTCTTGGCGCGCGGCATGCTCGCAGGGCCCGATGGGCGCGAGCGCGCGATCGATGAGTTGGTTCTGTTCGACTCGGTCGCGCCCGACCGGCCGCTCTCACCCGACCGGCGCGTCACATACGTCGCGGGCGATATCTCCGACCGCGCCGCGCTCGGGCGCCTGATCGACCGCGAGACCACCACCCTCTTCCATTTCGCCGCCGTGGTGAGTGCCGAGGCCGAGGCCGATTGCGACAAAGGCTATCGGGTCAATCTCGACGGCACGCGGGCCGTGCTTGAAACCTGCCGCGCGCTTGGCACCATGCCGCGCGTGGTCTTCGCAAGCTCGCTCGCCGTCTATGGCGGGGTTCTTCCTGCGGTGGTCGAAGACGACATGCCGCTTCGGCCGCAAACCTCCTATGGCGCGCAGAAGGCGATCGGCGAGCAGCTCGTCAACGACTACAGCCGCAAGGGCTATATCGATGGCCGTGCGCTTCGCTTCCCAACAATCGTCGTGCGGCCCGGCCGTCCGAACCGAGCGGCGTCGAGCTGGGCCTCGTCGATCCTGCGCGATCCGCTCGCGGGGCGCGAAGCGGTGTGCCCGGTCGGGCGCGAGACGGCGATGGCGATCCTGTCGCCGCGGCGGCTCGTCGCCGCGCTCGAGCATCTGCACGACCTGCCGAGCGAGCGGTTCGGCACTGATCGCAGCTTGCAGCTTCCGGCGGTTACCGTGACGGTCGCCGAGATGATCGCGGGGCTGGAACGGGCCGGGGGAGCGGGGTGCGTCGATCGCATCCGGTGGGAGCCCGATCCAGCGATCGAGCGGATCGTTTGCGGTTGGCCGCGCGCCCTTGGCGCTGCGCGTGCCCGGGCGATGGGGATCGAGCCCGATCGCGACATCGACGAGATCATCGCGTCGTTCGTCGCCGACGATCTCCCGACCGCCGCCCCCTGACTTGGCAAGTCGCGGCGCCCGTGCCACTCTTTTCCCGTGTCGTCGCAGAAAGGATTTTTCGATGAAGCTCCTTCGCTATGGACCGCGTGGACAGGAGAAGCCAGGGCTTCTCGACCGCAACGGCCGGATCCGCGATCTGTCGGGCACGATCCCCGATCTCACGCCGGATCAGCTCGCGCCGGCGGCGCTTGACCGGTTGCGGCGGCTCGATCCCGAGACCTTGCCGGCGGTTCAAGGCTCGCCGCGCCTTGGACCTTGCGTTGCCAAGGTGCCGAAGCTCGTTGCTGTCGGCCTCAACTATCGCGATCACGCGGAGGAGACGAAGAACCCGATCCCGAAGGAGCCGGTGCTGTTCATGAAGGCGACAAGCTCCATCTCCGGCCCGAACGACGATGTGGTCCTGCCCAAGGGCGCCGAGAAGGGCGATTGGGAAGTCGAGCTCGGCATCGTGATCGGCACCAGGGCAAGTTATGTCGCCGAAGCCGATTGGCTGAAGTACGTCGCCGGATTTTGCCTCTTCAATGATGTCTCGGAGCGCGCTTTCCAGATGGAGCGCGGTGGCCAATGGACCAAGGGCAAAAGCAGCGACACGTTCGGCCCGATGGGGCCGTGGCTCGTCACCCCGGATGAGCTTGGCGATCCGCAGGCGCTCGACCTGATCTGCGAAGTGAGCGGCGAGGTCATGCAAAAGGGCAACACCCGCAACATGATTTTCACCTGCCAGCAGATCGTGAGCTACATCAGCCAGTTCCTCACGCTGGAGCCGGGCGACGTGATCCCGACCGGGACGCCCGCCGGCGTTGGACTCGGCCGCAAGCGGTTCTTGAAGCCGGGCGACACGATGCGCCTCCAGATCACCGGCTTGGGCGAGCAGCGGCAGCGGGTCGTGGCCTGGGGCTGAGGAGCGGCCCGGCGCTAGCAAAAAAGTGGGACTCGCGCTATCTTAAATTTCTGTAAGCCTGCGCTCGGAGCTCCCATGTACGAACGCCGCCCCGGAAATTTCCGCGCGGACGATGGCCCGACCACCGGCCGCCGGGTAGATGCCAAGGTGAAGTGGTTCAACGCCGCCAAAGGCTTCGGGTTCGTCACGCTCACCGACGGCACGCCCGATGCCTTTCTGCCGATGGCGACCTTGCGGCGCGCCGGCTTCGACGATGTCCGCGACGGCGCGTCGATCACCTGCGAGGTGGGGGACGGTGCCAAAGGGCCGCTCGTCGTGAACGTGCTCAATGTCGACAACAGCACCGCGGTCGCGCCGACCGGGGGCGGATCGCGCTCCAGCTTTGGCGAAGCGGGCGCCGGCCGGCCGGGGCAAACGCTTGAAGGGGCCGTCAAGTGGTTCGAGCCGGACAAGGGCTATGGCTTTATTTCGCCCGACGGCGGGGGTAAGGACATTTTCATCCACGTCACCGCGCTGCGCCGCAGCGGGGTGACGGCGCTCGGACCCGGTCAGCGCGTACGCGTCGATGTGGTCGAGGGCCGCAAAGGCCAGGAAGCCGATCGCGTGACGCTGATCTGAGTCCCGCTGCTCAAGGGGCAGGGCAATGAATCTGGAGGACACGCTTAGAACGTACCGCCTGTTCGCGGGTCCCTATGACCTGGTGTTCGGGCCGGTGTTTCATCCTGGCCGCAAGGAGGCGGTGCGGATCGCCAACGACCGGCCGGGCCAGCGCATTCTCGAAGTCGGCGTCGGTACCGGACTGTCGCTGCCGCATTTCCGCGCGGACGCGGAGGTGACGGGCATCGATGTCTCGGCCGAGATGCTTGCGCGCGCGCACAAACGCGTCAAACGCCAGCGCCTTGGCCAGGTCAAGGCGCTCGTCGAGATGGATGCCGAGAACCTGACCTTCGAGGACAATGCCTTCGACGCCGTCCTCGCGCTCTATGTCGCGTCGGTGGTTCCCGATCCGGCGCGCTTTGCCGCCGAGATGCGGCGCGTGTGCCGGCCGGGCGGCACGATCGTCATCGTCAACCATTTCGCGAGCGATCATTTCGTGATGCGGCATGTCGAGCAGTGGCTGGCGCCGCTTGCCGGCAAGATCGGGTTTCACGCCGATTTCCCGCTCGAATCGTTCCTCGCTTCCGGCAGGTTGACGGTGCGCGAAATCCGGCCGAGCAACCTCTTCGGCTATTGGAAGCTGCTGCGCTGCTACAACGACAAGCCGGCCTAAAGCAGCCCGAGGTCGAATTCCATCACGGTCTTGCCGCCGAGGATCGCCGGAAGATGCGCCGGCGCGGCGGCAAGCCAGTGCTCGGCGAAGAAGTGTGCCGTCCTGGTCTTCGCCTCGAGAAGGCTGCGTTCGTCGTCGCCGTTCTCAAGGCGTCGTTCGGCCGCAAGCGCCCCGCGCGCCATCAGCCAGCCGCCGGTGACGATACCCGTCAGCCGAAGATAGGGCACCGATCCCGCAAGCGCGCACGCGGGATCGCGCGCATAGAGATCGAGAAGCGCCGCGCTCGACCGCTCCAGAGCGTCGATCCCGGCCGCAAGCGGCGGGCCGAGCCGCGACCCGGCGAGAAGCGCCGTCGTCGTGCGCATGTCGTCGACGAGTTCGCGCGCGGCCTCTCCGTCGTCGCGCACGAGCTTGCGCGTGACGAGGTCATTCGCCTGGATGCCGTTGGTGCCTTCGTAGATGAGCGCGATGCGCGCGTCGCGCAGATGCTGCGCGGCGCCCGTCTCCTCGATGAAGCCCATCCCGCCATGCACCTGGATGTTGGTCGAGGCAGCGTCGAGACCGATTTCCGCGGCCCACGCCTTCGCGACCGGAATGAGGAGGTCGGCGCGCCGCTCGGCGCGCGCGCGTGTCCCTGCGTCCGGGGAAAGCCGCGCCCGATCGCCCATCGCGGCCGCGTAGTAGACGAGCGCGCGTGACGCCTCGGCGCCGGCGCGCAAGGCCAACAGCATCCGCCGCACGTCCGCGTGATGAAGGATCGGCTCACCCTCGGACGCGGCGCCGGGCGCCTTGCCCTGGACGCGCGTGCGGGCGTAGTCGCGAGCCTGCTGATAGGCGCGCTCGGCGATCGCGGCGCCTTGCAGCCCGACATCGAGCCGCGCGCGGTTCATCATCGTGAACATCGCCTGCAGCCCACGATTGGGTTCGCCCACGAGCCACCCGATGGCGCCGCCCGCATCGCCATAGGACATGACGCAGGTCGGGCTCGCGTGAATGCCGAGCTTGTGCTCGATGCTGACGCAGCGCAGATCGTTGCGCGCGCCGAGGCTGCCGTCGGCGTTGATGAGGAATTTCGGCACCAGGAAGAGCGAGATGCCGCGGCTCCCGGGCGGCGCGTCCGGCAACCGCGCCAGGACGAGATGCACGATGTTCGGCGTCAGATCGTGCTCGCCGTAAGTGATGAAGATTTTCTGGCCGGTGATGCGGAAGTGGTCGCCGTCGGGCATCGCGCGCGTCTTAAGGGCGCCCAGATCCGAGCCTGCCTGCGGCTCGGTGAGGTTCATGGCGCCGGTCCACTCGCCGGTCACGAGCTTTGGCAGATAGACGCGTTTCTGTTCGGCGCTGCCGTAAGCGATCAGAAGCTCGACCGCGCTCATGGTCAAAGTGGGACAGAGCGCGAAGCTGACATTGGCGCTTGCCCACATCTCGCTGACAGCGGTCGCAAGCACGTGCGGCAGACCCTGTCCGCCATGATCGGGATCGCCCGCGATGGCGCCCCAACCGCCCGCAACCCACTGTGCATAGGCTTCCTTGAAGCCCCGCGGCGTCCGCACGACGCCATTCTCGAGCACGCAGCCTTCGACATCGCCGCTGTGGTTGAGAGGGGCGAGGACGTCGCCCGCAAGCTGCGCAGCGCCGTCGAGCACCGCATCGATCAGGTCGGGCGCGAGCTCGTCCGTCTCCGCGATCTCCGCCAGCGCGAAGCGCATGTCCCAAAGGGGCGCCGTATAGCCGCTCACGGCGCGAGGATCTTGCCAGGGTTCATGATGCCGTCGGGGTCGATCGCCGCCTTGATCCGGCGCATGAGATCGAGCGCTGCCGCCGGCTTGTAGCGTGGCAGCTCGTCGCGCTTCAGGATGCCGATGCCGTGCTCGGCGCTGATCGATCCGCCGAGGCCCGATGCGATGTCGTGGACGATATGGTTGATCGGTTCCTGCTGCGCCAGAAACGCCTTGCCGTCGCCGGGCATCGGCTGCGCCAGGTTGAAATGGATGTTGCCGTCGCCGACATGGCCAAACGGGATGACGCGCAGCCCGGGGCAATGCTTCGCGACCGCGTCCGATGCGGCGGCGATGAATTGGGCGACGCTGCTGACCGGCACCGACACGTCATGCTTGATCCCGGCGCCGATATGCTTTTGGGCCTCGACCATCGCTTCGCGGATGCGCCACAGCGCGCGCGCCTGCGCCGTGCTTTCGGCGATCGTCCCGTCGGCGATCAGGCCCGTCTCGAGCGCGCTCGCGAGTAGATCGTCGAGCGCCTGGCGCAGTCCGCGCCCTTCCTGGCTCGAGGACAGCTCCATCAGGACATACCAGCGGTGCGCGCCGGCGAGCGGGTCCTGCACACCCGGAACATGCGCGACCGAGATGTCGATCCCGATGCGCGGGATCAGCTCGAACGCGGTGAGCTGATCGCCGGTCGCCGCACGCGCGCGGGTAAAGAGGGTCATCGCGTCCTCGACCCCGGCGAGCGCAACGAACGCCGTCTCGATCTCGCGCGGGCGCGGAAACAGCTTCAATGTCGCGGCCGTGATGATGCCGAGCGTGCCTTCGCCGCCGATGAAAAGCTGTTTCAGGTCGTAGCCGGTATTGTCCTTCCGCAATCCCTTGAGCCCGTCCCAGACCGCCCCATCGGGAAGCACCACCTCGAGGCCGAGGGCAAGCTCGCGCGTGTTGCCATAGCGCAGCACCGCGATCCCCCCCGCGTTGGTCGAAAGATTGCCCCCGATTTGGCAGGTCCCCTCGGCGCCGAGGCTCAAGGGAAAGAGCCGGTCCGCCTCTTCGGCGGCGCGCTGGACGTCGGCGAGGATCACGCCGGCCTCGACCGTGATCGTGAAGTTCACCGGATCGATCGCGCGCACGCGGTTCATGCGGCCGAGGCTCAGGACGATGCCGTCGGCACCGGGCACCGCGCCGCCGCACAGGCCGGTATTGCCGCCTTGGGGATAGATCGGCAGCCGCGCCGCGGCGCAAAGCCGTACCGTCTCGGCCACCTCGGCCGTCGTGGCGGGCCGCACCACGAGCCGCGCGCCTCCGTGGTATTGGCCCCGCTCCTCGACCAGATAAGGCTCCATTTCGGCCGGATCGGCGATCACTCCGCGCGGGCCCACCACCGCGGCAATCTTTGCGAGCGTGTCCGACAGCGTGGACGCAATGGTCAGGGTCAAGGGCCTCGGTTCCTTGGTTTGTCAGGGCATCTAAGGCCCTGGCCTTTCCGGCTGCAAGCCCGCAGCGGCCGCGCGGCGCAGCCGGTCGTTGATGGCGCGGCCCAGCCCTTCTTCGGGTATCGGCATCACCGCGATCGCCGCGTATTCGGGCCGGTCGAGCGCGCGCAGAGTAGCAAAGAGGTTGGCCGCCGCTTCGACCAGATCGCCGCTGCGGCTCAAGGACATGACGCGCGCGGCACCCGCCGGCGCATCGGGGCCGAACGCGATCAGCGCCTCGTCCGGGGCGGCGCTCGCCGCATCGAGCCGCAGCGGACGCTCCGGCGCGTAATGGCTTGCGAGCATTCCGGGTGAAGCGGGTGTCGCGCCGGCATCGCTGACGCGCTCGATCGCACCCAGAACGGCTTCGAGATCCTCAACGGGCGTGCCGCCGGGACGCAGCAGCCGCGCGCGCTCCCCGGTAAGGTCGAGCACTGTCGATTCGACGCCGACGCGGCACGGGCCGCCATCGAGGATGGCGGCGATGGCACCATCGAGCTCGGCCGCGACATGGTCGGCCGAAGTAGGACTGATCCTGCCCGAGCGGTTGGCGCTCGGCGCCGCGATCGGCTTGCCAACCGCTTGGATCAGGCCGGCCGCGAGCCCGTGGGCCGGCACGCGCAGCGCCACCGTCGCAAGCCCCGCTGAGGCAAGCAGCGACACCGGACAGTCCGCGCGGCGGTCAAGCACGAGACTGAGCGGCCCCGGCCAGAACCGCGCCGCGACAAGCCGTGCCCGTTCGTCAAATCGGGCGAGCCGCTCGGCTTCCATCGCGCCGGCCACATGAATGATGAGCGGATTGAATCGCGGACGGCCCTTCGCCGCGAAGATTGCCGCAACGGCGCGATCACTCGTCGCGTCGGCGCCCAGGCCATAGACCGTCTCGGTCGGAAACGCGACTGCTTCGCCATCGCGCAGCAAACGCGCAGCGAGAGCAAGATCGGCGGGTGCAAGGCGTCGCGTAATCACGACACGAGTCTCCATTTCTCGCGCGGAATGCGCGTGGGTTCGGATATACTCGGCCCAATCATTCCGACGCGCCTGCGGGAGATCGTCATGGCGGCGACCATCATCACCATCGCACAGCAGAAAGGCGGCGCGGGCAAGACCACGCTCGCCGCACATTTGGCACTTGCCTGGGCGGCCAAGGGACGGCGCGTCGCCGTCATCGACATCGATCCGCAAGCCAGTCTCTCGACCTGGTTCCAGCATCGGCGCGAGCGGCAGCGCGGGTTGGAGCGCGACATCGACGTTGCCGCCATCACGGGCTGGCGGGTGACGGCCGAGGTCGAGCGCCAGGCGCGCAGCCATGATGTCGTGCTGGTCGACAGCCCGCCGCACGCCGCAACGGAAGCGCGAATCGCCGTGCGCGCCGCCGGCCTCGTGCTGATACCGGTGCAGCCATCGCCAATGGATCTATGGGCGACCAAGGCGACCCTCGAACTCGCCCGGTCCGAGCGCGTTCCCGCCCTCTTGGTCCTGAACCGCGTTCCCCCACGCGCCAACCTCACCGACGCGATGATGGCGGCATTCCTCGCGCTCAACGTGCCCCTGGCGCAGACGCAGATCGGCAATCGCGTCGCGCTCGCATCCTCGCTCGCCGAAGGTAAAGGCATTCTCGAAGCCGCCCCCGGGAGCAAGGCGGCGGAAGAGATCGATAGTCTCGCCCACGAGATTCTAGGCATCCCGAAAGACGCGCTCCGGGTCGCCTGACTAGCCGCCCTTGCGGGCGTCCGCGACGACCTTGCGCAGCGTGTCGATGTCGACGACGCCGGGTAGCAGCGTATCGCCGACGATGAAGGCCGGCGTTCCGTCGATCTGAAGCGCATCCGCCAGCGCAAAATTGCCCTTGATGATGCTGTCGACCGCCGGGCCGTCGACGGCGGAGGCGAGCTTCGACATGTCGATGCCAACGGATTCCGCGGTCTTGCGCACCACATCGTCGTCGATGCTGCCTTTCACCGCCATCATCGCGTGGTGGAACTGATCGTATTTGCCTTGGGCGCGGGCGGCCAGGGCCACGTGCGCCGCATAGACCGACGACGGCCCGAGGATCGGGAATTCCTTGTAGACGATCCGCAGATTGCGATCCTCCTTGAGGAACGCTTCGAGCGACGGCTCGACCTCCTTGCAATAGGGGCAGCGATAGTCGAAGAACTCGACGATGGTCACGTCGCCATGCGGATTGCCGCCTTCCGGCGTCGTCGGATCGTGCAGCAGCACGTTCTCTTTGGCGACGATTTCCTGCCGCACCTTCTTTTGCGCTTCGGCGTCCTCTTTCTTTTGCGCATCGCGCAGCGCGTCGACCACGATCTCGGGATGATTGGCGATGGTGTCGCGGATAAGCTGCTCGATCGCCGCCCGCTCGGCGGGCGTGAGCGGGTCGGCATGAGACGGGAGCGCCGCTGCGCCAATCGACAACGCGGCGACGAGAACAAGCGGGAGACGAAGCGTCATGGCAACTCCGGCGGCGGCACGGCGCCCATCATGCGCCGGCTCGACAGCGTGCGTCAAAGCCGCCCGCGAACATTCCAGGCGGCAAGCATTTACGATAGAAAGGCTCGTCCCTTAGGGAGGGGGACAGAACCATGATGACTTCCGTTCTGCTGGCCTGCGCCATGCTGTTCGCGCTGGCCGCGGTGCCGGCCGCGGCGGCGGAGATCAGGGTGCTCAGCACCATGAATATCAGGCCGGCGCTCGAGGATTTGCGCGGGCCCTTCGAGCGCGCGACCCGGATCAAGGTGACGATCGACTATAAAGGTGCCGCGGCGACGCGGGACCGGGTCGCGGCCGGGGAGGCCGGGGACGTCGTCATCAACGCGCGACCGACCCTCGATGGCCTCTTGGCCCAGGGCCGCATCAAGGAAGGCAGCATCCGCGACATCGCGCATTCCTCGATCGGCGTGGTCGTCCGCGCCGGCGCGCCCAGGCCCGACATTTCAACCGACGCGGCGTTTCAAAACGCGCTTCTTGCGGCCACGTCGATCGCCTATCCCGATCCGGCGGAAGGAAGTCTCGGCGGCAATTATTTCGCAAGCCTGCTCGAGCAACTCGGGCTTGCCGGAGAATTGATGTCGAAGACCACGCTCGTTGGCGGCGGCGCGCCGGCGGGCGTGCTGGTCGCGCAAGGCCAAGCCCAGCTCGGCATCAACCAAGTCGCCGAGCTCATGTCGGTCAAGGGAATCGAGTTCCTGACGCCGCTCCCGCCTTGCCTTACCAACAAGGTCGTGATGGCGGCGGCGGTCCTCACCAGCTCGACGGCGCCGGACGCCGCGGCCCAATGGATCAAGTTCCTCGCGAGCCCCGCGGCCGAAGGGGCGCTGAAGGCGCACGGCATGTCGCCGTGAGAGACGGGCCTCAGTCGCTGCTGTCTTTCGAGCGGCGGGCGTCGTCGGCGATATCCTCGGCGCGCTGTCGCTGTGGACCCGGGGGCAGGAGCCCGACGGCGCGCTTT